>JADGQE010000032.1 GCA_017882055.1 Thermoflexales bacterium | reverse complement strand
AGGCGCTGCTTGACGTGGGTAAAACCGGTGTCGGGCAGCGCGCGGCGGCTCAGGTTATGCAGCAGCTCGTGAAGATGATGCAGCAGGCCGAGGTCAAGCCGATCTTGCGCCGGCGTGCCGGATTAGTCCTCGGCCGCCTGGGCTGGCAGCCTGACGATCTCGATCACTTTGTGGAAGTGCCAGCCGGAAAGTTCTTGTATGACGACGAGAAAGAAGAACGCGAGATCAAGTATCGTTATTGGATTGCCAAATATCCCGTGACCAACGCGCAGTTCAAGGCTTCATCGACGCGGACGGCTATGAGGATCAACAGTGGTGGAGCAAAGAAGGTTGGGCGTGGCGAAACGGCGCGCAGGTCAAACCGGATGCTTATCTCTGGATCGAAGATGTGAAATTGCGCCAAGAAGTAATCGACATGATCAACGAGCGCACGGTGGACAAGCGGCGCTGTCCATATTATTGGAACTACGCGGAATTGAATAATCCAGTCTTGCCTGTAGTCGGCGTAACCTGGCATGAATTTGAAGCATATAGCAACTGGCAAAACGCTCAGTTGAAAGACATCCAGACGAAGGATGCGCTGGCGCCCCGACCTGCTGACTATCGGGTGCGTTTGGCGCTTGAAGAAGAATGGGAACGTGCGGCACGAGGCATAGATGGACGTGTATACCCATGGGGAAACGAATTTTAAGTTACACGCGCAAACACGAAGGAAAATGATCCAAACCCAGATGAAGACAAGAAGACTGGCATTTTAACGACAGCAGTTTGCACCTATCCGCAGGGTGTCAGTCCGGTCGGAGCATGGGACATGAGCGGCAACGTGTGGGAATGGACGAATGTTATTGATGAGAAGTACCGAGTGCTGCGAGGCGGGACGTGGTTCTACAATGCTTGGGTCGCTCGCTGTGCTGGCCGTCTCAGGTTCGTTCCCGACTACTTCCACGCCGGTATCGGTTTTCGTCTGGTCCTGTCCCTGGCGTCCGGCGAATTCTGAATGCGAAGTGCGGAATCCCGCAGCATCAGCTAAAGGAGGAGGCCGCTTGAATGGATTGAGCAGGCCAACAGCCCAGGGAAAATCCGTGCTTTGCGAAGCATGGTCGCACTTAATTCAAAAATCGATCTCACAATCCGAATTTGTTAAGGAGGCAAATCATGGATCCCATCACACTGATTGTCACGGCCTTAGTAGCCGGTGCGGCCCTCACTGCAAAGGGCATCGGCGCGCAGGCCGTGAAAGACGGCTATGCCGGCTTGAAGACTTTGATCGTCCGCAAGTTCGGCGGCCAGGGCGATATGCAGGACGCCATCGAACAAGTTGAAAAGAAGCCTGACTCCGAAGGTCGTAAGGCCACTTTGCAGGAAGAGCTGCTGGCCGCCGGCGCCGACAAGGACGTCGAGCTGGCCAGGCAAGCACAGGCGTTCCTTGATCTGCTCAAGCAGCCGGGTTCGTACTCCGCAACGGTGACAGGCTCCGGCGCGATTGCTCAGGGGCCGGGCGCGGTAGCCGCCGGCGCGGGCGGAGTCGCAATCGGCGGCAATGTGGATGGTGACATCACCCTGGGGACTCAGATCGCCGGCGATCTTGTCCAGGGCGATAAGGTGATGCGCGACAAAATCTCAAAGCAAATCAACACCGTGCGACGCCAACTGAAATAGCCCGGTGGTTTGACTATTAAATTTTGCAGGGTTGTTCCGCCGCAGAACTTGTTAGTCAAACCACTAGATCCAATACTGTTTAGATAAGGTAGCGGAAGCGGCTCCCAGTCCGCTAACTAAACAGTATTGCCACTAGACCGGAGGTCAGATACCATGGCTCCTACCCCTAAACCTCGTCAACCCGCCAAACGCCGTCGTTCGCCGCGCCGCGATCCGGCGCCGCGCCCTAAACCTGCCGACCGTGAGGAGTATGTTGATCAAGTTGCCGGCGACGAAGTGACGCGGGACAAAATCGGCAAGCAGATCAACCTCAATGAGGGCATGTATATTGAAGGCAATGTCCGCATTGTCCAGGTCGACCAGGAGGGCAACATCAAATGGAACAAAGTGCAATTCACGCCGTATTTGCACAATCTGCAGCGTGAATTCACCCGGCAGATCCAGAGACGGACCGATGCCGGCACGCTCGTCCCGTCGATGCGGTCGGCAGCCAGTGTCTATGTCCCGCCTTTGCTCAGCCGCCGCCATACGGAGCAAGGCGCCGATCAAACCAGCGATTTGTCGCGCCAGGGTACCTGGGATGAGCTGGTCCATTATCCCTGCCTGGGCTTGCTGGTCGGCGACACTTACGACGGCAAATCGTTGCTGCTGCGCAAGGTTGCGGCTGACCTGGCGGCGGCGGCACTCCGCCGCAAGCGGGCCACGCTGCCGATCTATTTGCCGATCGATCGTGTTCA
Source organism: Thermoflexales bacterium (assembly GCA_017882055.1). Classification (GTDB taxonomy): domain Bacteria; phylum Chloroflexota; class Anaerolineae; order Fen-1058; family Fen-1058; genus JADGQE01. The sequence continues at coordinate 12,744 of JADGQE010000032.1, read as the reverse complement.
CGGAACAAACCCGGACGATGTGCTGGCCGCAGCGGCTTTCATGTCCGGGCAGGATCCGCGTGTCTTGCGGGCCTTGTGGGATGAAGAGCGGCGGCCGGTGTGTTTGCTGATCGATGGCCTTGACGACGTCGCCGCAGCGGTCAAGGATCAACTCGTGGCGGCCATTGCCGATCTCAATCAGCGCCGCAAGGGTCATTCGATCGTCGTCGCCTGCCGGCCTGGTCCGGTGCAGGAAAAACTCACCGAGACGCTCGCGGGCGATCCGCTGTTCACGGAATTGGTGATGCTGCCGCTGACCGATGAGCAGATCGATCAACTCTTGAACCGGTATGGCGCTCATCCGGCTCTGGCGCCGATCATTCACGCCGATGCCAACCTGCGGCGGCTCGTGTCTAAGCCCGGGTTGTTGGCGGGTCTCGTGCGTGCGGTCAAAAGCATGCCGTCGATCCCCACGCCGAAGAGCATGGCCGAGCTTTACCGCCTGTTGATCGACGAGCATTTGTTTGGGACGGACGCGAGCGCCTATCAGTATCAACGCGTCAAACGCCCGGTACTGGCCTATCTCGCGCAGCGCATGTTGTGCCGGCGACAGAACAGTTTGCCGGTGGATGATGCCCTGTGCGCCGATATCGCGCACGTGCTGACCGATATCTATCAGCGCTACGATCGCAGCGCCAAAGCCATGCCGGCGGACTGGCAAGCTCTGGACCTGCTCAAAGAATTGCAGGAATCGCCCGTGATGAATCAGGATGCGGGCCGACGGGAGCGGCTGGAGTTCGCCAGCAGTGTCTATCGCGATTATTATGCCGCGGTGCACTTGAAATACGTCGGGCAAGCCTGGCCGCAGGCCGCCGCCGACATCAAGTCATCCAACCTGGAAGCCTGGATGGACGCATTGATGCTGCTGTCGGGTATGGAAACTCCGATCGAGACCGATAACTTGCTGGAGGAGGTCTTTGCTCTTCAACCGCAGCTGGCCGCTGATCTGTGGCTGGAGAAAAGCGCGATCGGTTTAAGCCGGCCGCCTTCCTGCATCGCCAGCGATTACCGTGCTCGACTGCCGTTCGTGCCGACCGCGCCGCAAACACACCCGGCCCAGCGGTACTTGAGCCGCCTGCTCGCCCACGCTGAACCCTCGGTCAATCTTAATGCAGTCGCTGCGCTGGCCCAACTTGGCACGGACGCGATCGATCCGCTGCTGGATGCCTGCGAAACCGGCCATGCCCTGGTGATAGCGACCGCCATTCATGCGCTCTTGCATCTGGGGGAGTTCGTCGCTTATGCGCAACCTGGCATGCCGCCGTTGCTTCACGTCAACGGTCAACAGCTGCTGTTCAATAACCTGGGTGCCGGGAACGCCAGCCTGGGGCCGTTGACACTGGTTCAGGTTCCACGCACTTTCCGCGCCGAACTGACTCTGGACGCTGCCGAGATAGATTTTGATCCCTTCAGCGCGCCGAGCCAGTTTGAACTGTGGCATACGCCGGTCGCCTGGTTCGCGCTGGACTACTTTGGCCGAGCCGGTGTCAACTGGATTGGCCTGGCGGGTGCGTGCAGCGCCGTGGCGCGCTGCGCGAATTTGATCAACCAACGCGGTCGCGAGCGGCCCAAATTGGCCCCCGTCGTTGACGAGTTAACTCAATGTCTGATCAGCTATGATCGTCTTGGCTTCCGGATCGCGACCGATCTCGGCTTGCCCTGGCAGCCTGGCGATTTGCCGGATTCTGCTAATTGGCTGGTTCAGGCGGCCGATCAAGTTTACGGCGAGCTGCGTTTGTTCTTCAGCCGAACCAATCGGCCGCGGATGCTGTCGCTGATGAACGAATCTGATCGGAGTGAAAAGGCGGTGAACGTCTCACAGACAGTCGGCAGCGTGCAGGGCGCGGTTCAGGCTGTGAGAGCCGAAACCATTGACCTCTCAGCCGGTGGACGCCCGGACATCCCGGATGTGCCGAGTGCAGCGCGCATTCAATTTGCACAGACGTTCAAGTCCGTGACCGGCGGTCAGGTGGCGGGTATCTCTATCGGCCAGGTCTCTACGGGACCGTATCTGGCAGCCGAAACGTTGTCGCTGCGCGGTTCTATAACGATTGACGATTTTTCTAATGGGCAGATCGCAGGTATTGTGATTGACAAGGTGTCACGCTGGAACGGCATTCGCGCCAGGCTGTCGTTGACGGTCGGCCGTCTGATCAAGAGTCAGGTCGTGGGCATTCAAGCCAGTCTATCACCGGAGACGCTCCGGAAAATTCAATCAGGAGGATAAACCATGTCTACCGTTCTCGAAAACATCCAACAATCTGTGAGCAGTCTGTGGAAACGCGTGCAAGGCTCCCCCAGCGAACTGCCGGGGGCCTACGCCATCGATCCAGACCATACGGATCAGAAGAAGCTGCTGGCCGATGAATTTCGGAAAGACGGTCACTACTTCCAGGTGCGCGTCAACGAATTGTATTTGCCCTATGATCGACAGTGGTTCGTCGACTACGAGCCGCTGGTGTTTGCCGTCACTGAGTGTACGTACGACGGCAAGCCCCAGGCGATTCCCACGATGGTCGGACCGCAATTGATGCCCAAGCTGCCAAACGGTGAATTGCCCGATCGGATGCTGTTCTCCAACACCCGCGTGGCCGGCCTGCATCCCTATCGCGGCGGACAGCTGACACTCACCATCGTGCTCTATCGTTCCAAGCGCAAGGATGTCGCAGAACGGCTGTTGAAGTTCATCGAGAATACCGCCAACGCCTTGAATTTCGCCACCGTGGTTGAGACCTATCTCAAGGTTGCCAACGTCGTCGTCAGCGGCGTCGAAGAGCTGGCCGGGCTGGGCAACCTCAATCCACTGTTGGGCCATCGGAGCGAATTTGATCCCGATGCCGGTGATCCCTTGACGCCCGGTTACTTTGTGTTGACTCAAAAGACCGGCCTGGATGTCAGCAAGCTATGGGTGAAGGGCGGGCAACTCCTGTCTGGCGATACCCTGGCCGCAGCCCAACCGTTCCGCGATGCCGAGTATGTACTCTATAGCATCCTGCCGACGACTGAACGCTCAGACCTTGATTTGCTGCCGATCTACGCTCTCTATCAGGAGGCGAAGAAGAAGGCGGCGCTGGCCGGCGCGGACAACTGGGAGGTAGCCAAGGCCAACCTGGCGGCGCTTTACCAGCTCATGGTTTCCAGCCCCGACCTGATCGCCGATCAGGCGGATAAGTTGACCGATAGCTACATCGACGAACTAAAAAAGATTCACGCCAAAGCCGACAAGATGAAATCGTTGAAGCTCCAGCGCAATACCACGACGCCCAAAGCACTCAGCATCCTGAAGCTGAAGGCCCAACCTGCCAAGACCCCCAAATCGAAGCCGACTCAGAAGAAACGCAGCGGAGGCTAAGATGCCATTCAAGCAAGGTTATGCCCTCGTCGTCGGTGTGGGCACGCACCAATACAGTCCGGAGAATGACGTTCCGATCACGGTGCGTGATGCTGAATCCGTCGAAGCCATATTGGCTGCCCCTGCCAAATGTGGTTATCCGCCCAGGCAAGTATTGCCACTGTATAAGGACAAGGCTACCAGGAGCGCGATCCTGGCAAAGCTGGACGATCTCGCGGCCAAGGTCACTGAAGATTCAACCCTCCTGGTCTTCTTCGCCGGCCATGGGGCCCTGGGTTCCGACCACCAATACTACCTGGTGACTCACGACACCCAATTCGTCGACGGTGACGATGAACTGCTCGTCAAACCGGGCACCGGCGTCAGCCAGGTTGAGCTGCTGGAGAAGCTGCGGGCGATCAAGGCCAGGCGTGCGATCTTGATCTTCAATGCCTGCCATTCAGGGAATCTACAGCCCAAATCATTAGCCTTGCGCAGAGCGCGGAAGCCGCTCAACACCTTGAGCCTGCCTGATCCAACGGCGGCCGCCCTGCTAGGCACAGGCGAAGGCCGCATCATCATCACAGCCTGCCGGCCCGATCAGCTTTCGCACTTTCTTGAGAAGAACAAATTAACTTACTTCACCAGAGCCTTGACCGATGGGCTCAGCGGCAAAGCGCCACCCAGCCAGGGCTTCATCAGCGCATTCAGCCTGTACACCTACGTCTATGCTGCCGTGACTAAAATGGTCAGCGAGCAAGAACCGATGATTACCGTGCTGCAGGGTGTCGGCCCGTTCGCCGTGGCTCTCCATCAGAAGAAGACGGCTGCACTTGGACTGCAAGCCGCCGATACGTTGCCAGAGGGTAAAGCCGTGCGCACCGTTACCCGGCGCGAGAGCCAGAAGTGGTTGACAAAGATCGAGAACCAAACCATCGTCCGGGGCGACTACGTCCGCGGTGACAAGGTAGGTCGAGACAAGATCGGTACGCAGATCAACACCGGTGGCGGCGCCTATGTGCGCGGCGGTGTCAAAGTCAGCGGCGGCAGTTTTGTCGGGCGCGATCAAACGATCTACAACGCCGGTGGTGACAGACAGCCGGAAAGTGCCCGGCTCTCAACCGCCGCTCAGCGCGCGCTCCAGGTGCTGAACGACAAGTCATTTACTCAACCTGATCTCGCTGACCTGTGCATTTCGATCGGTGTCGATTGGGACAGCCTTGAAGGCCGCGCCAGGGCAGACAAGGTGCGTACCCTGGTAGCCGAATGCGAACGTTCAGGCAAGCTCGATCAACTGCGCAGCATGCTACGACTGGCGCGGCCGAAACTCAAAGATCAGTTGTGAGTGTTTTGCAGCAGGCATGATACCCTCGATTCGCGGAGGCGGTATGGCGAGTGCACGCGGGCTTAAATAACCCAGGGATTACATTGACCACGGAGAACACGGTGCCTGGCGGCCCACTGGAAGCCAGTGGGCCGCCAGGCACCGTGGTTTGAAACCGCAGGTGAACTTCCGCCGCGTCGTACTAGAGCGAATTCCAGGTTGATTTACGACATTACGCTCCACCGTCATTCCCGCACGCTTTTGGCGGGAATCCAGAAGCCCTACGGGAGCACGGCCATTCCCCGCGCAGTGCGCGGGTGGCCCGCCAGGCGTGCACCGCATGTGTCAGCATAGAGCCTCAATGGGCAGCCTGGATGCCCGACAGAAACACGGGAGCACTGCACCGCATGTGTTCGGGCATGACAGAGCCGTAAACCAAACTGGAAACCGCTCTAGTCCAAAGCAAGGCAGCACCAGCTTCGATCGCGGCCGTTCAGGCTGAGATACGCCAGCGTAAAGCCGCTCTTAAGAGTGTTTGCGTGTCACGCGGTGTTTAGCGGGCGCGGCGGGCATCCCGTCTGCCGAGCCAGGCCAGGCTCAGAATGAAGACACTGCCGATCACCATCAAGCCCAGCGCCTCGATCGGCAGCCGGTTGTCTGATTCGCTGCCGGTGGGCGGCAAGCTGCCGGGTAAAACTTTCGTTGCTTTGGGAAGTGGCGTTGGCGAAGGCGCGGCTCGCGTCGGCGAAGGCACTACCCGAGTAGGTGTGCGTATAGGGGTCGATGAAGGCGTGATCGCTTGAGGCGCTTTCATCGTCCGAGCCTGTGTGGGCGGAATAACTGTTTCAGCGGGAAGGGCGGTCGCTGTCGCCTGCGATTGCGCGGCTGCAACTGCAGGGGTGAAGGTGGGCTGAGCTGTTTCTACGATCGAGGCTGTATTCGTCGCGACGATCTCCGCACTGACCGTAGTCGGAGTCGTATCGCCGGTCGCTGGAACCGAAGTCGGTGGCAGGTTCGCGATCGGCACTCCCAATCGACCGGACTGAATCAGCGCCATAATCAGGAAGCCGGCCAAAGCGACCACTACGAGCGTCGTCAGTACGGCAATGATGATCTTGCGTTGCTGGTAACGACGATAGGCTTGATCGAGCGCCCGCTCATCGATAGGATTCGGATCTGCTGCGTTGGTCTCTCGTCTCAGTCCCACAAGTCCCCAGCCTTATCCAATGTCGACGACTCGACGACTCGCCTGACAAGATCATCAACGCCGCCAGGCTGCTATGATCCACTTGAATGACAAACAAGATTTGGCCCTGTCCAAATGACTTCCAAGACTCCAGCAGTGTACGATCAGTGCCTGAAAAAAGCAAACCGGCGGCTTTTGCATAAAGCCGCCGATCATCCATCCATTCCACCTTCAGGCGTCCACCCGCAAATTATTCTCCGCCGCTCGAGCGCACCTCAAGCCATTAGCCCGATGGGCAACTGCACCTCACGCCGTGCTCGGATCTCCGAAAGGTTCTGCTCGTATTCTTTCAGGTGGGCCATGTCGCGCGACTTCTGTTCTGACTTCAAAGCGATCATCAAAGTTTCAGCCCTGGCATAGGCCGCCGCGATCTGCTCGTTGGCTTGAGCACGCACTTCGGCCAACTGAGCCTCGAACTGGCGCTGCAATTCGGCCAGATGCTGATCGGCCTGCAATTGCGTGCTGATCATTTCTTCTTCCGCTTGCGTGCGCCGCGTCTTTTCGCGCTTGCCCGATTGAGCTACATGCCTGGACCAATAGACGGCGTCCATGCGCCATTCCAACAACCAGCCGATCAGGAAGCCCAGGATCAGGCTACACGCAGTGAGTACAATCGTGAATCCATCCACAGCGGGTACCTCTCTTCATATGTGTTAAGTGTGAGCCTGAGAACTTGAGTTTATAGCGGATTCCAGTTTGGTTTACGATCCGTCATTGCGAGAAGCGCCGTTGGCGACGAAGCAATCTCCGTCCAATCGGGCCTGGGATTGCTTCGCAAAAAGCGCTCGCAATGACGCATACCCGTAAATCAACTTGGAAACTGCTATAGAGTTCGTTTTTGATGCCTGAAAAGGCGAGAATTATTTCCACTCGACCTCTAACCCCATGGCGCGGATGTATTCCTTGAAGAAGGGTTCGGGATCGATCAAGTCATAGGGATACGTTGTCTCTTTGTCACGCGTCGCTTCGTTCCGCTTGATCGAAATATGCAGATGTGCGCCGCGGGCATTGCCCGTAGCGCCGCCCCTGCCGAGCACGGTTCCCGGTCGCGCCGTATCGCCGGCTTTCCGCTCGGAGGATCCATTGGTCAGATGTGCATAGACGAACTCGTAGGCGCGGCCGGCATATTCCGTCTTGATCCGGACCTGATAACCATAGGGATCATTGGCGTTGCGATAGCCGATAAAGCTGATCACGCCGTCGGTGCAGGCATAAATCGGCGATACGAACGAATGGTATTGAACCCGAAAATCAAGCCCTTCGTGTCCGGGCAGTTTGAACTGCTTATAATAGGCCGGGGACGCGCCAAACCGATTGGTGATCGTCGTGAATTGTACCGGCCAATAGTTGATGAGCATCTTAGCACCTCACAGCCGGCTCAAGCGAGAAAGCCGGGCTGACCGAGTAGTTCTCCAATCGCACCCGGGATAGCCGTTTCTCGATTGTCGGCTTCCCAGCCTTCGCGGTTGACATCCTGACCCGGCCACGCCAGGGCAAAGCTAAACGCCGCGCCCAGGTTGACTTCCGAACGCAGGAGCTGGTAATAGCGTGCGTACTGGCGACCTTTTTCAACCGGCTCAACTCCGGCCTGGTTGTTGCTAAACTCAGTCAGCATCAAGAGTTTGCCCGGAAACCGTTGGCGGATTCGCCGCCAATACATGCCGGCTTCGGTGCCGGTCATGGGGAACGGACCCTGGCCGGCCGATTGCCAGTAGCAATGCGCGCCCACCCAATCACAATAAGGGATGGCCGGTGACGCGCCGTCGAGAAAAGCTGAAACATTCGGCTGCGGTGAGAGGCCCGGAAACCCCAATCGGATCTCAGGCAAGCGCTGGCGCATAATCGTCATGACCTGCGTCAACCATCCGCTGAACTCTGCGCCATTGTTCCAATTCCAGCCCAGGCCTTCACTTTCGAGGTTAGGCTCGTTGTGAACTTCAAAATAGCGCACGCCCGCTTGATAAGCCGCGTGGGCGCCATCAAAGACGGTGTCCACAAAAACCTCCGGCGAGAAACGCGACTTGCTCGCGGCATCCACCGAGAAGAACAGCCGGGCAATGATAAATTTGATCGTGGAAATATTCTTGAGACTCTGGATCAGGCAGAGATTGTCATCCGGATTGGGCAGAGTCAGCATCTTGAAGGCTTCCACTTTGCTCTTAACCACGATCGCCAGTTGAGCCGGGGTGAGCGGCTGCGGATTACCCATGCCTACGCCACTCAAGCACTTACCGAAAGGCCACGGCTCGGCCGGCGGCGGTTGGGGCGCAGGCGGCGTCGAATTCACCGGCTCGAGCGCTTTTACCAAAACGGCGCTGCCGAATTGCTCGCGAATCCAGCCAAAGCGCGCGCGCGGCGAATGGGTCGACAACCAGGCCGTGCCATCGACTTCGACCACGCGCGTATAAGCCACCAGCTGCTCGTCCGCCTGACAGCGATCGATCGGCGGCAGCGCGATGTCGCGCCTGGGCCGCAAGCTCAGACCCCGGGCATCGCGCACCGGATCGCAATTCAGCACGGCAACGATATAGGGGGGCGGGGGCTGCTTTTTGGCGATGAAATGTTCGCCGTTGGCGCTGGCACAGACCAGGCCGGTGGCGCCGCTATCGGTGTGTACAATCTGCCAGGTGCAGCCGGCTTGATCGGGGGCTGATTCCAAACCCAGCGTGATGATATGTTGTCCATAGACCAGGCGGCCAATTTCGTCCGCTGAACTACCGGCCTGAGCACGCAGCGCAATATCCTTTGGGCTGATGACCCACGCGTCATCCGAAACGACCAGCGGCGACTTCGAGGTGATGGGCGTGACAGTCACCCCGGCCAGTGGTTTATCCAGGCGCGGTATGACCAGGCAGTAATTGGGCTGATCAGCCGAGTTAAACCCGCCCCATGCATTCAAGAAGACTTTATACGAATACTGGACTTGATGACCCTGCGGGCCGGGAGGGTAATCGGGATCATTGACGATCACGCGATTGGTCTCGTGGTCGTAACCGACCACCATCACAAAATGCCGCTCCGTCGATTTCTTGTTCCAGCGATAGATGATTTTGTCGTACTTGATTAAGGCGATGCCGGGCTGCCCGTTGTCGATCAGCCGCTTCAGATCTTCCAGCGTGCAGCCCGTTCGATACGACAGATCGAGACCGAAGGCATGTCCGACCGTGACCACTTGCTCCAGGCTCAGCGTGCCATCGGCGGCGATATCCCCGGTGGCCGCCACCGCATTGGTGCTGATCTCCTGGCCCAGTGCGGCCAGGAGCATCGCCAGACAGGCCGGGCCGGAATCGTCGCGTTTGAGCGTCGCATCCACATCGTTCTGCGACCTGTAAGGAACATTCAGAATCCGGCCACTCATCGAGCAATCTCCTGCGGCCCGCCCGGTTCAATTCGGCGCGCAGCCGCGGCGCGTGAAAACGATGGAGCAATCCAGCGCTGTATCGAGAACGACACGTTCATGATCGCGGGGTCGTGATCTCTTTGATTTTGTCGGAACTATTCTTGCCGAACATGAGCGCAATGTAGATGAAATCAGCGCCCTCGCGTGGCACCGACAGCTGAGCCGGGCCGGGGCAGGCTGCAAAGAACTGTCCGGCAACTCCTTCGCGCGCATGCAGTTGGCAGTCTTGAGGCACTGCGTCACTGGCGCCGATCTTGTTCGTGATGGCCCAGCCTGCTTTCGTCCAATCGGCAGCGGGGAAGTTGGAGTTCACCACCGCCGTCGCGATATACGCCACCTCGCCTTTTTCCACCGTGAATTGACGCAACGCAGTTGATGGCATAGCGGCATTGGTCTCCGTGGATGCGGCGACCATATTGGCCGTACAGCCGGTCAGCATCAAAATACATAGGCCGATGAGGCTCAGCACGAAATACTGCCAGCGCCGTGGCGTCGTCGAGTTATCAGACCGATTGGCCGGCTGGAACTGATGGTGCGCCGACGTCCGCAAATTCTTTGTATCAATTCGTGTATTCATTAAGCACCTTTTTCCCTCTCCCTGGACAACCTGGAGAAACAGCTGATTTCCAAAAGTGATTTCTACCATTGCCGCGTTCCAAAAGTCAGTTAACGTTCATTCGTTGCCGGCTGGTATATTGGCGCGTGACAGCGCGCCGCGCGTGCTGTTGAGCACATCTTTGAACTGCTCCAAGAAGCCCACCAGCGAATGAACCGGATAAGAGCCGCTGCCGATGACGAGGCCGGTGATAAACACATCGAGTTTGACCGGCACGGTTCCGATGCCCAGCAGCGCAAACATTCGCAGTGAGCCGAGATCGGCCACAATCACGCCCAGCATCAACCCCAGTATCACTGCAGCAGTGGCTTTGGCGCTCTTGTAGCGCAGCGACGAAGTCACATTGACCAGGTTTTTCTCGGCTTTGGCTAGACGCTGATCGGCCATGTCCATGATCGCTTTGGCTTGATCCATGCCACCGATCACGTCTTTCGTTAACGATCCGACCCAACCGTCTAAGCCGGCCTCAAAACCCTCTGCTGCCTGCATGTAGCGCTCCGACACATCCGCCACCCATTGGCGGGCCTGCTGCAATTCGGTCTCGGCACTCTTCAGCCAACGCAGCCCGCGTCCCAGATAAGCGACCAGTGTCAGCCAGTTGTTTTCGATGATGTTGAAAACTGTCTCAAGCAAACGTTCGACTGCCGCCGAAGCCGCCAGGATCGGAGCCAGAATCATCGTCAGGCTGGAGCCGATCTCTAATGGCTTGACCTCACCTTGTGGAACGACCGGGCCTAAAAACACCATCCCGATCAAGACGCCCCACACGACAGTCACCATGGCCACGAGGACAAGGAGCCGACGCCGTGTTGCATCAAATTTTTCCTGCTCATTCCAGGTGGGCATGCCCGGGCGGGGCGCCGCCATCGATCGGCTTCGCGTCGGCGCCGGACTGACGATAACGGTCTGTGACGGAGATTGGGGCTGCGGTCCCAGATTAGCCAATCCGCGCAAAGCAGCTGCATTTTTCGGATTGATGTCCAAAACATGCTCCAGACAGATGCGGCGCTGCTCCGGTGCAGCGTATACGCCTGACAGCCACAGCCAGGCCAGTTCGTTGCGGGGATCGTCTTTTAAGATACCGACGAGCAGCCGCTTGCCTGTTTCGGTGTGTCCGGCATTGATCGCTTCAATTGCTTGTTGAAATCTGGAGGATGGCATTGCTCGATCCTTGATCTGATTCGCCGCCAGCCGCTGATGTGCCAATTGATTTCGAGTGATCCTTCAAAGGAAAATCTAGGCAAAGCCGTTCAAGTTGACCAGGATCTTCTGTAGATCTTCGGGCGAAGCAGCCCGAATCGGTTTGAAGTTGATCCCCGGATAATTCTGAGCATAGAAGTCGGCCAGCGATCCGGGCCACGTTTCCGGGTTGATGGCCACGACATGGCGCTGATCCAGATCGCCGACGGCGGCATCGTCGACCGAGAAGCCCAGCGTCAAGCGATAGCGTGTCAGAATGCCGCTGTTCGTGAGCGCCTGAACCCAGCGCGAGGCGCGCAGGTTGCCGTCCAGCGTAGGCGGTTCATTGGGCAGCAAGAAATAAACCCGATTGTATTGGAGACGCGGCGTACCACGCGGCTTCGCCGAAGGCGGCGGCGTGACGGGCGGCTTCTCAAGAATCGGCGGCTTGCCAAAGACATAGGGCGGAGCCAGTGGTTCGTGAGGGCGTGGTGCGGGCTGCCCCGAAGCGATGTAGTCGGCCAGAGTCGGCAGAGCGCTTTGAAAATTCGCGCCCGCCCAGTTGCCCAGCGTAAACAGTGCGGCTCCGAGGACGTAGGGATCGCGACACAATTCCGAATCGTACCATTCGATGTCATTCATAAAAACGGTGAGGCCCGGAAACGTACTGCCCCCGTTTTGACCGCACTCGGTGATCAATAAGGGTGGATCAGCCTCGTTCGGGATCAGAATAGATTCGTACAGCTGGCGATAGCGCAGAGCGTGGTAAGGCTCGGTCCCCTTCAAGGTGATGATATTCGTGCCGACATTACCGTACTCGTGCAACGCTAGATAGTGGCCGCGTTTCTTGGCCGCTCGTAATGCAGGCAGCATCTGCATCACGGTTGCCACGTTGTTTGGATTGCCGGTCGAGCAGGCGTAGAGCGCCAGCTTAAAGCCATCGGCTTCAGCCAGATCCATCAGCGCCATATAAAAATTGCTCTGCCAATCCCAGTGGGCCGAATACTCGTTGAAGGTTTCCCATACATCGATCCGTTTTCGATTGAGGGTCCATGTCTTGACGACGAGGCCGTAATAGTACTGGGCAGCTTCCCTGGGATCGAGCGGGCTGCCATCCGGCTTATAGGGCTCGAGGGCTTGCAGGTCCTTGCCCCCCGGCGCGTTGTTAACCCGGCCGACGGTGATCACCTTACTGCCAAACAGAGTCTTCGCTTCTTCGGCTCCGCCGAAATCATCCACACACTTGATCAGGGCGGGCGCGCGGCCGGCAATGGCCATTCTTTGTAAGAAAGCGCCATAGCCAGTGCGTGCTCCCATGACAATATGGACTCCGATTTTGCTCATGCGAACCTCCTCGCAGGATATTGCGGCCCGATCTGTTCAGGGATGGGCTGAACAGACAGGTCACTCCTCATGCAGCTGGCCAAGCCGGTGGCCACGACCTTAGACGCCTAAGCTGGCCCAGTGTTCGGCGTTGGCGGCTCGCGACTCGAACTCGTCACGCCTGGTTTGCCAGGTCTTGAGATCCCATATTTCAAGATGAGTTCCAAGGCCGACGATGGCTACTTCATGTTGAAGCCCTGCGTATTCACGCAGGTGCTGAGGGATC
>JADGQE010000319.1 GCA_017882055.1 Thermoflexales bacterium | reverse complement strand
CCAGTATACCGACTTTCAACCAGATCGATCGTTTCTTCGTCGCTGGCCGCGACGAATTCGTTTTGCGAGACTTCAAGATTCCCTCGGCTTAAGATGAAGTATTAGATCAAATTATACCTGAGCCAGTTGGGGCGACCGCGAAGGATCAATGCGAGTTAAATGAAACTATGGAGAGGCTGGTGGTTTAGCTGCGTCCCGCTTTGCGAACAGCGTTGCAGCGTGAACAAGCCGGATCGCTGCATAGCAGCGCCGCTGGATCTTCGTCGATCCAGCCGACGGCCGTCGGGATCAACCGTTCAAGTGGAACCCGTCGCGCGGTCGCAGCGCCGATAGTGGCGACGCGCGTTGTGTTTTTGATTTCTACTTCGATCGCATTGAAGCCGTTGGAGCAGCCGGGGAAGTGCGGCAGTTCGAGCGCTTTGCCGCGTCCATCTTCGAGAGCAATCGCCCACCGAATAAACTGTTTGCGACCAACCAGGTATTCGGCAAAATGCAGACTGGTGTTCTGGGTGTGATCGACGCCGATTAACAACACGTCGCCGCGATGATGCTGCAGCCACTCGAGCGGGCCATAGGGTTTCTCGATCGTCTGTGTCGCCAGCAGCTCTTCGGCCTCATCGCCCAGGGCCGTGAACGATGCCGCCGGGTGCGAGCTGCGCTGCACAAACGGTTGTTGGCGAAACGCCTCGGCAATTTCGCCGACGCCGGGAAAGACCGGCAGATCGGGCGTGAAGAAAACGGCATCGGCATTCAGCTGTTGATAATCGATCGCCGCGTAATCGACGCCATTGTTCGCCGGGCCGCGCGGCGGCCAGACCATCGTCTGCGGCGTGAAGGCCGGCATGACGATCGTCCCGGTCACGGCCATGAGCGATTCGATCACGGTCTGCGCGCCGCCGTCGACGTCGCCCAGTGCTGGCAGCGACACATGCACCAATACTTTGCTCTCCTGCTCCAGTTCCAGCGCTTGCAGGCCCATGATGATTTCGGCGTGAGAGATCGGCATCGTTGCTTTCCTTTCAGGCGGCGTATTGGTCGACGAAGGCGCCCGGACTTTTATCGGCACCAGGTTTTAGTGTAATCCATCATCTGGCTGAGGATGGCTATGCCTTGATTATCGCGAATGGTCAACTCGATTTGTTGAGTCGTGATCGGCCCCGGCACCAGACCGCAATCGATCAAGATCGACACACTCATCACCTGTTCGCCCGCGCCGACCTGCGCCAGCCCCCGATCGATGACCAACGGCTCGATGGAGGGCACCGACATCCACAACATGCCGATCGGGCTGATATCATCCGGCCGGACGTGGGTGCGGAACGACAAACTCAAACTCGCGCGATCTTCGCTGCGCGGCGCCAGTAAGACCAGCGGATCGATTTTGATCGCAGGGGTCGCAGTCAAAACTCGCGGGGTAACCGGCGCTGTCCGCAACTTTGTGGCGGTGGGCGTAAGCGTTGGCGTCGAGCTGGCAGGGGGCAGCGGCGAAGGTGATGGCGTGACTGAGGGTGAGGGTGCGGGCGAGGATGTGGCCGTTGGCGGCACCGTCGGAATCGAAGCAGGCAACGCTGTCGCAGATGGCAGCGGCGCAAGAGTGGCGGTAGGTGGCGGCGCAGCCTGTTGCGAAACGCGCGACGTCAACAACGCAATCGCGCCGAGCACGATGAGCACGCCGAAGACCCCGGCGGTGATCCAGCGCCACACCCGGTTATGACGTACGACGACATCTCCACGCTCGATCGGCGCGATGGCCGCTTTCCGCGCTTCAGGTTTAGTCGCTTCCACTGGCTCCGCTGCGCGGGCTTGCGCGTAAGCTTCGGAAAATTCTTGCGCACTCTGGTAACGTTGATCCGGATCGGTCGCCAGGGCTTTCAGAATCACTTGATCAATCGCGCCGGTGACGCGCGGATTGACTTCACTGGGTTTCACTGGGGGCGGGATGCGGCGATTGACGCCGGGTTCAGCTCGCGCGCGCGGATCGATCGGCAGGCGGCCGGTCAGCAGTTCATAGACGATCGCGCTGAAAGCATACACGTCCGATCGCGCATCGGGGATCGAATCGCGGCGTTGTTCGAGCGGTTGATAATCCGACAGCGATCCGCCAAGAATTTCAAACAAACCGAAATCGGACACGAACGCATTGCCGGCATGATCGAGCAGAATGTTGGCCGGCTTGAGATCGCCGTGAATGAGATCGTGCTGACACGCATAGTCCAGCGCCGAAGCGACCTGCGCCACAAACCGATCGATCTCTTCAACCGTCAGACGCTGGCCGCGCTGTCGGGCGGCGAGCGAGCGGGCCGGCATGTAACGCATGACCCAATAGCTGCGATCGCCGCTGGTGCCACGATCGTACACCGGCAGAATGTTGGTGTGATCGAGTTGTTCGAGTTTCTCGAATAACTGCCGCAGGCGCTCGGTGGAATCGGGCAGGAGGTGATCGAAAAATTTGACGGCGACGTAACGCCCGACCGGCTGCTGGCGCGCCACATACACCGTGGCCACGTCGCCGCGTCCAGCCTCTTCGAGAATTTCGTAGCCTTCGATTTGTAGGCTGCTCATAGGTCAGTGATCCGGGATCAGGGATCGGGAATCAGGATCAGAAATCGATTTGCCGTCACACCTATTATATGCGAAGTCACGCAATTGTATAAACGCCATCCATCGCACTCTTTAGTACACGAATTACACGAATGGCATGAAGTTACTTCTACAAAACCCGGCGGACGATTTGTAGTTTGGGTGCTCCAAAGTTGACCAGGTAGCCCAAGCGCAATTTAGACGCTCGGAGATATGAAAGCAAATATGCCTCAAAATGAGATGGCATCTCAACAACGGCCTTCAGCTCGATAATGACTTTATCATCGATGACCAGATCGGCCCGATACCGATCGATGTTTTCGCCTTTGAAGCCAATATCGTAACAGAATTCTGTTTCAAACGGGATGGCATGTCGTTTCAGCTCTCGAATAACGGCTTGCCGATATGTTTCCTCACGAAAGCCGGGGTCGAGCACATTGTACACTTCATAGAATATCCCCTGCAACTGGTAGCCCAATTCCGCATAAAGCACCTTCGATGAAATAGCGCTCTTCGCCATCGTCCTCGTCCTTCCGTGCATTTCGTGGGATTCGTGTACTGTTCTTCATTCATGGCAGAAAAGCGAATGAGTCAACCACCGCATTGAAGGCCGTGGGATAGCGCCCGTCCGACGGGCCGGTGTAAGTCAAGCCATAACCCCGCTGACCGTTGAGGACACACACGAGCCGCACAGCGCGTATCGGATTTTCACTGGTGACCGTGGCACTGGTCGAACGCGCATCGATGTCGCCCACTTTCAGCGGCTTCAGGTCGGAGAATTGCGCCTTCGCTTCATTGGCGCGCAAGTCAAGCATTTGCCGATTGGCATATTCATCAAGCGTCTGGGTTGTCGTCAGCGTTTGGACATAGACCAGCACCAGAGCCTTCGAATCGGGACTCGGCACGAAAGCAACGGCGTGCAGCTCCGTCGGGCCGGGGCCGACCACATCACGCGGATCCTCGAAGGCTTGCCACGCGGCCGGATAGGAAACTCGAAAGCCCAGTTTTTCACTGCGAAATTCGATCAGCCGGCCATCGTCGACCGGCGGCACCGGGCTGCCGCGCGATAGCAGCGGAATGCCGATCAGCAGCAGCACGATCATCAGCAGCAATAACGCAAACAGCGGCGAACGCAGAGACTTCAACAACTTGCTCCTTATTCAGAAACCAACTTAAGGCTCACCACGACGCCTGGCACCTAGTGGGCCATGTCTCTCTCGCCGGTGGCGAGAGAGACATGGCCCGGCCCACCTCGGCCCGGTGGGCTGAGGGCATGGGCAGACACTCAGCCACGCAGGAAAACCTTGCTATATCATCACCTTGCCGCCATCGACGTTGATCGCTTGCCCGGTCACATAGCGAGCCGCATCGGAACACAGGAACAACACCACCCCCGTCACATCCTCCGGTTCGCCCAGGCGGCCAAGCGGAATATCTTCCAGCCATTTTTTCAGCTGCGCTTCGTCCTGCCGCAGCTGCGCCGTCATCTCGGTGATGATGACGCCGGGGCAGACCGCATTCACGCGAATGTGGTGCGCGGCGAATTCGCGGGCGCATTCTTTGGTGAAGCCAATCAGTCCGGTTTTGCTGGCGACGTACGCCGATCGATCGCGCAGCCCGGCGGCCCGGCCCGCGATCGACGCGATGTTGACGATCACGCCGCCGCCCTTGTCCACCATCATGCGGCCCACGCTTTGCGAACAGATAAACGCACCTTTCAAGTTCACATCGATCGTCCGGCTCCAGTCCCATTCGTCCAGCTTCAAGATCGACTTGTGCGGCTCGACGCCGGCATTGTTGATCAGAATATCGATCCGGCCCCAGCGCTCTTCAATATCGATCAGCATCGTCTGAACTGCCAGTTTGTTGGCAACGTCGGCGTGCCAGGCAGCGGCTTCGCCACCCGACGCGACAATCTCTTTGGCGGTTGCTTCGCAAGTATCAGGATTAATGTCGTTAATCGCTACGCGCGCGCCTTCCCCGGCGAAGGCCAGGGCAATCGCCCTGCCAATGCCGCGACCCGCGCCGGTAACGAGAACAACTTTGTCTTTGAAGTTCATCAACACCTCAAAAAATTTTGGACATGGATGAACACAGATTACACGGATTTGGTTGGGTTACTGATGAATCGACGCCAGGCTAGCGCCTGATCTCGTCTTCGTAATTTGACAATGTCAGATTCGAACCGGCGAATGGAATTCGCGCCTATTGAGCGTGACCGCTGATCGTCCACCTGCGTGGACGGCGCACAGTCCCGCCCGCGTAGGCGGGCATCCCGGCTTTAGCCCCCAA
>JADGQE010000318.1 GCA_017882055.1 Thermoflexales bacterium | reverse complement strand
CCCGGAATCAACAATTTTTCAAGGAGCATTGACCAAAATGGAAAAGAAGTGGGTGTATCTGTTTACGGAAGGCAACAAAGACATGCGTGATTTGCTCGGCGGCAAGGGCGCCGGCGTGGCCGAGATGACAGGCGCCGGTCTGCCGGTGCCGCCTGGCTTCACCATCACCACCGAGGCGTGCAACGAGTATTTCCGCATCGGCAAGCAGTTCCCCGAAGGGCTGTGGAATCAAGCGCTGGCCGCCATGCACACGCTCGAGGAGAAGACGGGCAAGCAGTTCGGCAATCCCGAGAATCCGCTGTTGGTGTCCGTCCGATCGGGCGCAAAGTTCTCGATGCCGGGCATGATGGACACGGTGCTCAACGTCGGCCTGAATCCAGCGACGCTGGAAGGCATCGCCAGATTGACCAACAACGAGCGCTTTGCCTGGGATGCGTATCGCCGCTTGATCCAGATGTTCGGCAAGACAGTCAAGGGCATTGAAGGCCGCAAGTTCGAGCACGTCCTCGACAAGTACAAGGCCAAGACCGCCGGCAAGCAAGATACCGATCTCACGATCGATATGCTCAAGAAAGTCGTCGAAGATTTCAAGGCCGTCTACAAGAAAGAACTCGGCGTGGACTTCCCCGATGACGTGCACGAGCAGGTCTCGCAGGCGATCGAAGCGGTGTTCGCGTCGTGGTTCGGCAAGCGCGCCGTCGACTATCGCAACTTCAACAAGATCTCGCACGATCTCGGCACCGCCGTCAACGTGCAGATGATGGTCTTCGGCAACATGGGCAACACTTCGGGCACCGGCGTGGCCTTCACCCGCAATCCCGCTACCGGCGAGAAGGCGCTCTATGGCGAATTCCTGACCAACGCTCAGGGCGAAGACGTCGTGGCCGGTATCCGCACCCCCAAGAAGATCGCGGAATTAAAGAACGACATGCCCGAAGTTTACGAGCAATTCCTGGCGACCGCCGCGATGCTGGAGAAACACTATCGCGACGTGCAAGACCTGGAATTCACCTTTGAGAATGGCAAGCTGTATATGCTGCAGACTCGCACCGGCAAGCGCACCGCGCAGGCCGCCATCAAGATCGCGGTCGATATGGTGAAGGAAGGCGTCATTACCAAAGAAGAAGCTTTGCAGCGCGTCGAGCCAATGCAGATCAATCAGCTGCTGCTGCCACGCTTCGATGAAGCCGCCAAGAAAAAGGCCGCATTCCTGGCCAAGGGCCTCAATGCCTCGCCCGGCGCTGCGACCGGTGTGGCCGCGTTTGACGCCGACACTGCCGAAGAATGGGGCAAAGCTGGCAAGGCCGTGATCCTCGTTCGACCGGAAACCAACCCCGATGACGTGCACGGTATGCTCGTCGCCAGGGGTATTCTGACCCAGCGTGGTGGCGCGACCTCGCACGCCGCCGTTGTGGCGCGTGGTCTGGGCAAGCCGTGCGTGGCCGGCACCGAAGCCATCTTTGTCGATGCCGAGAAGAAACTGTTCAAAGCCAACGGCCAGACGGTTAAGCAAGGCGAGTTCATTTCAATCGATGGCAGCACCGGTGAAGTGTTCGCCGGCTCGATCGCCACAATCGCGCCCGACTTCAAGAAGGAAGTCGATCTGAATGAACTGCTGGGCTGGGCCGACGATGTTCGCCGCCTGGGGGTATGGGCCAACGCCGATTATCCGCGTGACGCCATTCAGGCCCGCAAGTTCGGCGCGCAGGGCATTGGCCTGTGCCGCACCGAGCACATGTTCTTCGAAACCGTTCGTCTGCCCGTCGTCCGCCAGATGATCCTCAACGCCGCGCCCGCACAGGCGCTGCTCAACAATCTCAAGCGCGCGGAAGAGAACCTGAGCAAGAAGTCCGAAGATAAGGCCATGCTCAAAGCGGCCGCCGAGGCCAGGAAGGCCGTGAAGGCTTCGCACGAAGTCAAGGCTTACGAAGGCGCGCTCAAGAAGTTGCTGCCCTTGCAGCGCAAGGACTTCGAAGGCATCTTCACCGCTATGGACGGCCTGCCCGTCATCATCCGCTTGATCGATCCGCCGCTGCACGAATTCCTGCCCTCACACGATGAGCTGCTGGTCGAAGTGACCACCATGCGGTTGAAGGGCAAGAAGACCAAAGCGCTGAAGGAAGCCGAAGAAATGCTGGCCGCGGTCGAGTCGATGCGCGAGCAGAACCCGATGCTGGGTCTGCGCGGCATCCGCCTGGGCATCACCTACCCCGGCATCACCGAGATGCAAGTCCGCGCCATCTTCGAAGCCGCCTGCAACGTGTCAGCGAAGGGCATCAAGGTACATCCCGAAGTCATGATCCCGCTGACCGGCCACTACAACGAACTGGCCGTGTCACAGACCGCGCTGGAAGCGGTGGCGAAGGCAGTCATGAGCGAGAAGGGCATGGAGATCGCGTACAAGTTCGGTTCGATGATCGAAGTGCCGCGCGCCGCGTTGACGGCCGCCGAGATTGCCAAATACGCGCAGTTCTTCTCGTTCGGCACCAACGACTTGACCCAGACCACCTATGGTTACTCGCGCGACGACGCCGAAGGCAAGTTCCTGCTGCGCTACGTCGAAGACAAGATCCTGCCGGCCAACCCGTTCCAGGAACTCGATCAGATCGGCGTCGGCCAACTGATCGAAATGGCCGTCAAGAATGGCCGCAAGGTCCGACCGGAATTGGAAGTCGGTATCTGCGGTGAGCACGGCGGCGATCCATCGTCGATCGGGTTCTGCCACAAGGCCGGCCTGAACTACGTGAGCTGCTCGCCGTTCCGCGTGCCGGTGGCCCGCCTGGCTGCCGCGCAAGCCGCACTGGGCGACACCACTCGCGACAAGTAAGATCGATATGCTTCAGTAGGTTCAACTGCAAGTTCAATCAAACCGCCGGTCACGCGATCGGCGGTTTGGCTTCTCTCATCAAATGAGCGTATAATCGCTATCATGATTGGAGCATCAGCTGGAGATTCGCTGGCAGGAGTGAAAGGGATGCAAAACATATCACGTTTTGAAGTAGTTCTGGAAAGTGTAGAAACATTGCCAGAGGAAGATCAGGAAATCTTGCTGGAGCTGGTTGGGCGACGATTGGCCGAACGGCGACGCGCGGAAATCGCCAGGAATGCTGCTGAGTCGCGCGCTGAGTATCAGGCAGGGCAAGTACAGCGCGGAACAGTAGAAGACCTGATGGCGGAGATAGGCGATTGAAAACGCTCGTCTGGGGCACTTCTTTCAAGCGTGCCTTCAAGAAAACCGTCCGGCATCACCCGGAATTGTCAGGGCGGATCGGGCAAGCGTTGCATCGGCTGGCAAGCGATCCGTTTGATCCTTTATTGCGAACGCATAAACTGAAAGGTGAGTTGTCAGGAACGTGGGCCTGCACGGTGGAATATGATTGCCGCATCGTGTTTGATTTTGCGTCAAATAGCGAGTCGGGCGAAGAGGAAATCTTACTGATCGATATTGGCAAACACGACGAAGTTTACTAATGGCCACGCGCCAGGGAGACAATCGAACCGCCGATCGCATGACCGGCGGTTCGCGTTTGGCTTCTCTCATCAAATGATCGTATAATCTAGGGAGATGATCATTGGGAGGTACACCATGCAGCAAGTCGTCCTCATCGAAAAGGCCATCGTCATCAAAGCGACCCCGGCCAAACTCTTCAAAGCCCTGACCGATGCCAGGGAACTGACAAAATGGTTCTGCGATCGGGCCGAATCTGATCCGCGTGAAGGCGGACGTGTGGTCCATGCCTGGGGTGAGCACGAAGGTCACGGCGTCTACAAGCGACTGGTCCCCAATCAAGAAGTGGCAATTGAATGGGAAAGCCACGATCACGATCTAATCGAAGACCTTACCATCTATCGATTGGAAAAGACTCCACAGGGCACCCGCGTGACCGTGCTCGATTTTGCCTTACCGGATGAACTCGAAGACCTGAGCAAAGGCTGGGAGTTTCAGCTCAAACAGCTCAAGCAGCTGTATCAGGCCAAACCCGCCAAGAAAAAGGCTGCGCCTTCCAAGAAGGCCACACCCAAACGCAAAGCCGCTCCTAAGGCAAAGGCAGCCAAGTCTTTGCGCAAACGCGTAAAGAAATAGGATTGCGCCGCTCAAGGAGAAACATGGAAGGCATCCAATTTGTGACCAACGACAAAGATCAAAAGATCGCTGTGTTAATTGATCTGCGAAAATACGGCGAACTCTGGGAAGATTTTTACGACAGTCTCACCGCCCGCAAGCGAGCCGCCGAGCCGCGCGAAGCCCTTGCGGCGGTTGAGAAACGCCTTCGCAAGCAGGGCAAGCTGAATGGCTGAGTATGCCATCACCCTAGCGCGATCCGCCCGGAAAGAATTGGAAGATCTGGATTCGACTCTAATCAACCGAATCTTCCCGAAGATAAAAACTCTGGCCATAGAACCACGCCCTGTTGGTTGTCGAAAGTTGCAGGGCGAAAAATCATTATGGCGGATCCGCATTGGTGATTACCGTGTGATTTATGCCATCGACGACACCTCACACGTCGTTGACATTATCGCCATTCGACATCGCAGTGAAGCCTATCGCTAAACCGTGCGTCAATTCTACCGTGAGCCGTTGCCAGCATTATGAGCGTCATCGACGACATTAAAGATCGCATCGACCTCGTGGATATCGTCTCCGAGACGGTGAAACTGAAGAAGAGCGGGCGCACATACACCGGCTTCTGTCCGTTTCACAGCAATACGCGCACGCCCTCATTTGTGGTATGGCCGGAGACCGGCACGTGGAAATGCTTCGGGGCTTGCAATACCGGCGGCGATGTCTTCACGTATGTGATGAAGCGCGATGGGCTGGAATTCAAAGACACGCTGCGCGAGCTGGGCCGCAAAGCCGGCATCGAGGTTGAAGAGCATA
>JADGQE010000317.1 GCA_017882055.1 Thermoflexales bacterium | reverse complement strand
CGCGAATTGCGCGTGACTTATCGGCTGCGACCAACGCCTTCGGTCTCGACGATCCGGCGCGTGTTGCGCGCCGCCGGTGTGTTCAAGCGCCGTCGGCCACCGCGCCGGATGATACCACAATAATTTCGTTTGCCTCGGAACGCAGCCGGGCCACCTGTTGGGCGATTTCCACCAGGCGCGGCGGAGCGAGACGCGGCGTCCCGGCGGTGAGCGTGGACGTGCCGCATTTTACAACCAGGCGGTGAAAGGTCATGGGCAAGTGAGCTCCAGGTTGACGGCCCAGATCCGGGCCAGTTGTTTGTTACTGGCAGGCGAGTTTACCACTCGATCACAAAGTTCGCCACTCGCGTTTCGCTCACGCGCCCATGCGGTCGATGACGTAGTGTCATCGACCGCATGGGTTATCAGCGACTGATTAGCGAATTGATTAATCGGGCAGTTTCATTGCCAGCTAAGCGTCCGTACAATTTGCTGTAACCATGTGACCAGGTCCGCTAGTAAAGACGCGTTAGGGCTGGCTGGCACCTGGCTGCTGGTCTGCGTTGGTATGGGTTGAGCAGGGACACCGTTGGTCGTCTCTTGCACGGCGATGACTTGGCCTTGATAAGCGAAGATGACATTCACCCCGCTCTGTAGAAAAGATCGCATGGCCGGATCTTTGGCGAGCGCAAAATACTCGTCCGAGCCGAATGCCACCTGACGATCGACTTTGATATTCTGAGCGATCCATTCGTCGGTGATGGCTGCATTCAAGTCTCGTTGTCCTTTGAGCAAGGCGAGATCGATACTCTGCTTGCTCAGCTGGGCGATGCTATTTTGACCGTTGTTGAAAACGTTGGCGCCCCCTGCCAGATTAGCCTGGGCCGCCTGTTGATAACTTTGATTTTGGACACGCGCCTGAATAGTAGTTTGACCCGAGGCCTGATTCAAAGCGGCCTGATTGCCGTATAGCCCCATATTCGCTGACGAAGCGGCTCCTTGAGATTGAGCCGCAATCGCCGACAGCGTATACGGGGTGACCACGCCATAGCCCAGGCCCAGGGCCTTGATCTCTTCGACTAAGCCCGCACTTTCGCCTTCGACGCGCACCCGATCGAGCAGGTCACCGATCTTGCGCGTGGCCCACAAGCGTGGAACAAAATCATGGCCGCCAATTTGATCCAGGTTGAAGTGGTATACATACTCGCGCGGTTGATCGCCGGCCTGGCCTCGCACGCGCACGGTGATCGTCGAAGCCGTGGCCCGATAGCGACCGGTCAGCAGCAGGCTCGAACCCTGGAACATATCCGGCACATGCTGCGGATAAAGGTCGCTCGTTTCTAAACCTTCGAAAGTCACTGCGACGTTGGTCAACACCGGACTGGCGATCTGCTCGTAGAAGCCGGATAAGGCCAGTTCCAGATTCTCGCCAGGCTGCACGTAGGTGACGCTGCCGCCGTTATCATTCGCCAACCGATCGAGTAGATGGGAATTGACATCATAGCCCACGCCAAAAACATGCAGCCGGGCTTCGGCAGTGTGATTGGCTTCCGCCGCCACTCTCGTGATCTCGCCTTCATCAGTGTAGCCGGCAGTTGGCAGGCCATCCGTCAAGAAGATGATCAGCCGCACTGCGTCAGGGCGAGCTTCTGTTTTTTGGAAAATCTGCAAGCCGGTTTGCAGCGCGGCACCCAAATCAGTGCTACCGCGCGAGTGCAGATCATCGACAAAGCGGCGTGCGTCGCCTAATGCTCGATCATCGATCGACTGCAGCGTTGGCGAAAAGGTCAGTATTTGATTATCAAAGCCGACGATCGAGAAGCGATCGTCCGCGTTGAGACGACCCAGCATGTAATGCAGCGCATTTTTCGCTTGCTCGAGTTTCCCGTCAGCACCCATGCTGCCCGATCGATCAATCACGAACACGATGTCCTTTGGCAGTCGCGCCGCCTGAGTCGTTTCGGCTTCAGGCGCGAACAGGAACAGGAAGTGATCTTGCCCGCCGCGTTGGCCGGTTAACAACCCGCCGCCGAAACCGCCTTGAGCCGGAGCGAAGAACAGATCGAAGTCTTCGGTCGGCTGCACGTTTTGTGCCTGCCACGTGACCTGCGCTTGATTTGCGCCGTCGCGTTGCAGCGCGATCGCGTGCGACGAAGAGTAAAGCGTAGACAGCCCCGCTGACGAGGTCAGGTCAACGCGGATCGACACATCCTCCAATGGCCGCGAGGAATAACGCTCGGTGCTGAGAATGTAGCGATAGTGCAGGAGTCCGCCGGTCGGAGCCAATACCTGTTCATATTCCAGAACCATCCTGCGTGCGCCGCCGGGCGGCAGCGTGAGATTGAAGGCCAGCGTTTCCCAGTCGGTGAATTGCAGCCACGATGGATCGCGCCGCTGTGCCACGGCGTTGAACAAGATCGCGTTGGTGGCGCTGGCGCTTTGACGCGTGACGTTTTGTGGCTGGTCATCCACGACGGCCTGAAACTTGGACAAGATCGCATCGGGTGGCACCGGGAACAAATATTGACCACTGACCGTGAACGACTGTGGATTGTAGAATTCCTGTTCCACGTGCGTTGTCGCGTGGTTGTCCTCGATCTTGACGGTGACACGATGATAACGCACGGCTACGTAGTCCAGGTTGAAGGCGTCAGGCAAGACCATGCCATCGGCCAGAGCCACCTCGACAAACAGGTTGAGTCCCAACAGACTGACTAACAGGGCGATGAGCATCTTGCGCATGATCGTTTCTCCTTGAATCTACTTGAGGCTGAAGCGTGCTTGAACTTCGGCCTGCACGGCGATCTGACCCAGGCTGATGGGTCCATCGTCGATTTGGGGCTGCGAAGCGCCGGACGCGTTTTGCATGACGTTCTGGACCATCGGCTTATCGCGCCCACCCCACCATGAGCCGCTATATGCCGACCAGCTATTCTCGTTGATCTCCAATACGCAGCCAGCCTGCGCGCCTGCGGCCTCGGCTAAAGCCTGGGCTTTTTCTCGCGCGGCCTTCATCGCCAACGCCCGCGCGTCGTCACGGTAACGGCGCAGCTCGCTGGTATAAAACTTGACGTCGATGACTTCATTTGCGCCGGAAGTCAGGGCCGCTGACAAAACCTCGCCCGCCTGGCTGACGTCTTTCAGTGTCACCGCGATGATATTGTTGCTGCGATAGCCGGTTATTTCGAGCGAATCGTAATTGGCGTAGAGCGGATGGACAAGGTAGTAATCGGTGGAGATATCTTTTTCGGCCACGCCTAGCTGGCGAATGGCTTTGATCACGTTTTTGATCGCCGTGGTGTTTTTGCTATGGACTCCTTCCGGTGTAACGTCATTCGATGTGACGCCCAGTTGCAGCGTTACTCGATCCGGCGGCACGTTGATTACGGCTGAACCGCTGACTTGAATCGATCGGCTGCTGTCACAGTTACCGGCAGGGGTAGCCGTCGCTTGCAACGTGGCCGCTATGGCCGGCGTCGCTGTTACGCCAGACAGATTGACGATGAACAGCAGCGTCAATAAGCTGCCAGCCATGAGGCCGAGTAAAGTATGTTTTTTGGGTTGCATGGAATTCCTCCTGAATGCGAATTTTGTCGTCGGTCTCACTATAACCGGGGCGTGTGACAATTCGGTGATAAAGTGAAGCTAGTTGTGAGGCAGAGGCGGCACAAAAACAGACCCGGCCAACATGGGAAAATGTGGGCCGGGCCTGTGCCAGGGCAAATGTCCTATCAACGCGAGGGCGGTGGTGGCAGTGTGAAGCTGGCGACAGTGCCTTTGCCTTCCTGGCTGTCTAACCACAACTCGCCGCCGTGCGCGCGCACCAGGCTCTGGGCGATAGCTAACCCCAGCCCGTGACCACCCTGCGTGCGCGAACGAGCTTTGTCGGCCCGATAGAAGCGCTGTCCGATCCGCGGCAGATCGCTGGCCGGAATGCCGACGCCTTCATCGCGTACTTGCACCAGTGCAAACCGATCGGGCATGGCCGACACGCTGACGGTCACTGTGCCTTTCGAGCGCGAATATTTGAGCGCGTTGTCCAATAGATTCACCAGCACCTGTTCAAGGCGATCGGCCTCAGCCCAGACCAACGGCGCTGCCGGATCGATTTCGATCCGCAGGGTGAGATCACGCGCAGCGGCCTGCGGCGTCATCCGATCGATGGTGGCTCGAATCAACTTCGCCAGATCGATCGCTTCACGGCGCAAGTTGAGGGCGGCAGAATCGGCCCGCGACAGGAGTAACAAATCGTTGACGAGCCGGCTCAATCGATCAGTCTCGGTCTCGATCGTTTCGAGGAACCGATCGCGCACTTCGAGATCGTCCACCGCGCCGCTGCGCAGCGTTTCGACCGTGCCTTTGATCGACGTTAAGGGCGTGCGTAGTTCATGCGACACATCGGCCACAAAATCGACCTGCATCTGGCGCGCGGCTTGCAGCCGCGCCGTCATGTCGTTGAAGGTGCGGCTCAAGCGGCCCAACTCATCGCGTGAGCGCGCGGGCACGGGATGATCGAAGCGCCCCTGCGCCACTTCCTCGGCGGCAACGGTTAGCTGCTGGATGGGCCAAGTAATGGCGCGTGACAACAGCCAGCTGGCCGCGCCCGACAGCAACAGGGCGATCCCGGTCGCTAACGCCAATCGAACGCGCAAGTCCTGCAACACTTGCAGCACATCGCGCAGCGGTTGACTCAAATAGGCAATGCCGATCAATCGTCCCTCGGCCAGTGCAGGCACGGCAACGATGACGTTGGCGGTTTCGCTCGCCGGTTCAACGCGACTGGCATACTGCCCGCGCAGCGCCTGTGTCACCAAGGGATCAGCTTTCAAGTCAACGCCGACATCGGTCTTGCCGGAGTCTACTAACACCACGCCGGCTGCATTCAGGATACGGATGCGAGTGTCC
>JADGQE010000316.1 GCA_017882055.1 Thermoflexales bacterium | reverse complement strand
GCACCTGCGACCGGGATCGCTGTTCTGGTTCTTTGTGGCGTATTTTGGCATTGCCACGATCAGCGGCTTCATCGGTATCCTGCAGGCGCGCAGCCGCTGTCTCACGTCCACCTCGCACCGGCGCATGACCTACCTGTTGCTGTCATCGACCGGCCCGGCACTGGCCGTCTTTCCGTATCTGCTCGTCTCCAGCAACAACGACGCGGTCATCCCCGTCATCTCGTGGTTCGCGCTGGTGGCGGGCAACCTCTTCATTGCGGCGATGTTGATCTTGATGGGCTACAGCGTGGCTTACTTCGGCGTGCTCGCGCCCGATCGCGTGGTTAAGTATCGTTTGATCCGCTTCCTGTTTCGCGGCCCGATTATGGCTGCGACGATCGCGGCGGCTGTTACGCTGCTAACCCGCCTGGAAGAGATTCTGGGTGTGCCGCGTGAAACAATCACCACCCTGGCGATTGTGTTCTTCATCGTGATCTTCCAGATCGTCCGCGGTTCGCTGCAGCCGGTGCTCGACGTGCTGATGTTCCGGCAGGATCGATCGGAACTCGATTACATCCGCCGCGTTGGCGATCGCTTGTTGACCACGACCGATCTGCAGCAGTTTCTGGAAAACATCCTGACGGCCGTCGCCGATCTGCTGCGCGTGCAGCGCGTCTTCATCGCTTCGCTGGACGCGGATGGTCAATGGCGCTTGCGGGCGCACATCGGGCCGGTCGAATTGTTCGGACAGGCCTTGACTGATATGGGCGCGACTCAAGTGCAGCCCACCGAGAACGGCCCGGTCCGGGTTGATAATTTTTGGGTATGGCCGTTGTGGGCACGCGGCGATGAAGGCATGATCGGCGCGCTGGCGGTGACCGCGCGATCGGCGGAATCTGATCTCTCCAAAGATGAAGTGCGTGATCTGCAACTGTTGATTCATCAAGCTGCCATCGCGCTGGAGGATCGACGTTTGCAGCAGGAAGTGTTCGCCGCCATCGAGCGGGTGATGCCCGAAATCGACGTGATCCAACGCCAGCGCGGAGTGATCCGTTACATCGACTCGCCGACGCAGCCGCCGCCTGAAGTGACGCTGACGGACAATCCGGAATTCTCGAATTGGGTCAAGGATGCGCTCAGTCACTACTGGGGCGGTCCCAAGTTGACGGACAGTCCATTGCTGAGAATGCAGGTCGTCGAGCAGTCGCTGCCCGAGCATGGCGACGATGCGCCCAAAGCTTTGCGAGCGGCTCTGGCCGAGGCGATCGAACAGCTCAGGCCGGAGGATGGGCAGCGCAGTCTCACCGCGGCCGAATGGGTGCTGTACAATATTTTGGAAATGCGTTTTATTCAGGGCCGGCGCATGCGCGAGATTTCCACGCGGATGGCCATGAGCGAAAGCGATCTCTACCGGAAGCAAAAGATCGCCATCGAAGCCGTAGCGGCCTCGCTCTCGAAAATGGAAGTGCGCGCCGCGAACGGGCACAAGCCCGCCGAACAGCCGGAGTCGGCGGAGAAGATTTGAATTTGGCGTTTGGCATTCTAGACGATTTCTTTGTATACTCAAGAGTAGTGTGCAGGTCTGTGTAGAAGATGGAGAGATATAAGATGGAAACGCTCGCCCCAACGCCCATGATCGAAGAAGGTTACTGGCAATCTTTGTTGACGGATGAAGAAGCTGTTCAGGCGGAGCCGGCGATGGCCCGGCCGGCTTCGCCTGAGGCAGCCGCTTCGAGCGAACAACACTCTGCGACCGGCTCACGCTCGCTCGAGCTGTTGTGGGCTTCAGCCCAGTGCGCCTGTCAGTCTGACAAAGTGCTGGAGATCGACGTCATCGGCTACAACCGCGGCGGCGTGTTGATCGATTGGCAGGGCCTGCACGGCTTTGTGCCGGCCTCGCACCTGATTGGGATGCCGGCCATTGCGGACGATAGTCAGCGCACGGCCGAGTTCACCCGGCGCGTCGGTCAGCGGCTGCACGCCAAGATCATCGAACTCGATCGAGGACGCGGCCGCTTCGTGTTGTCAGAGCGCCAGGCCTACAACGATCGATCGCGCCTGGAAATGCTCATGGCTGAAATGCAGCCCGGCCAAACACGCTGCGGCATCGTCACCACCGTCTGTGATTTTGGCGCGTTCGTCGATCTGGGCGGCATCGAAGGTTTGGCGCACATCAGCGAGATTTCATGGGGGCGTATTAATCACCCGGCCGATGTGCTGTGCAGCGGCCAGGCGGTGGATGTGTACGTGATGCACGTCGACTGCGCGCAAAAGCGCGTGGCGTTGAGCGTCAAGCGCCTCAAGCCCGATCCCTGGTTAGCTGTATCCGAACGCTATCAGATCGATCAAATTGTCGATGGGGTGGTGACCACCGTGGTGGACTTCGGCGCATTCGTGCGATTGGAAGAAGGCGTCGAGGGTTTGATTCACGTTTCCGAATTGGCCGAAGGCAACTTCCTGCATCCACGTAACGTCGTGCAGGAAGGCGATGCGGTCAAGGTGAAGGTGCTCAATATCGAGGCGGCCCATCGGCGTTTGGGTTTGTCGCTGCGACAAGTGAATGTGGTGCAGGAAATGTAGTGCGTATTGCGTAGCGCTATCGCGTAAGAACCGAAATACGAAATACGAAATACGAAATACGAAATACGAAATACGCACCACCACTCCCAGCCTTTTTACGGGGTTCTCGTGACTAAATCTACAGCTCGCACCGGTAAGTCTTCTTCTCAAGCACGCAGCCGATCGCGGCAAAATGAGCCGCGACGGCGGCAGCTGCGCTTCACGTTCGGCGCGCGCGGCCGCGAGATCGGCGGTTTGCTGTTGATCGTGCTGGCGATCCTGTCGCTGTTGACGTTGTTGGGTATTACACCGGGCAGCGTGAGTGACTGGTGGGTGGATGTGCTGCGCTCGATCTTTGGCTGGGGGGCTTTCGTCGTTGCCATCTTGATTGGCTTGCTCGGCGCTTTGATCATGCGCGTGGCTCAAAGCCCGGTGACGAATACGCCGTGGCGGATGATCATCGGTCTGGAGATCGCTTTCTTTGCGGCGCTGGCCGCGATGCATGCGCTGAGCCGCAATGTCGATCCGTGGAAATTGATCGATCTGCGCGGGGGCGGCGGGGCGATCGGCTGGGCTTTGTCGTCGCTGCTGGCGGGCGCGCTTGGCCGGGATGGAGCCGGGGTCGTCTTTGTGTTGATCAGTTTGATTGGCCTGGCGGTAGCTTTTAAGCTGCCGTGGTCGCAATGGGCGTCGGCGTTCTTTGCCAGGTTGCAAAGCCTTTCCAGTCAAACTTTGCCTTCCATATCAGAATCGCCTCAGCCGGGCACGCCGCCGGTTGAAGAAGAGATGGTGCCGCCCAAACCGGTGACGATCAAAGCCAGGAAGATCGATCAGCCCCCGGTGCGCGCCACGCAGCTGCCTTTGAAAATCGTCAAAGCTCAAGAAGCCAGGCCTAAGAAGATCAAGCGCCCGCGAAGTCTGCCTGCGCTGGATTTGCTGGAAGAGCACACGACTTCGACAATTGCTGAAAAAGAGATCGAGCGCAAGTCGCGCTTGATTGAGGAAACACTGCGGCAATTTGGCCTCGAAGTCAAAGTCACTGAAGTTTCACAAGGCCCGGCGGTTACCCAGTTCGGCGTTGAGCCGGGTTACAGCGAGCGCACCGGGCAGGATGGCGAAGTGCGGCGGCAGAAAGTGCGCGTGGGTCAGATCAGTTCGCTGTCCAACGATCTGGCGTTAGCCCTGGCCGCGCAATCGCTGCGCATTGAAGCGCCTGTGCCGGGGCGTGCCATCGTCGGCATCGAAGTGCCCAATGACAAGATCGCGATGGTGGGTCTGCGGGGCGTGCTGCAAAGCAGCGCCTTTCAAAAGATCGGCACGCCGCTGGCCTTTAGTGTCGGCCGGGATGTGAGTGGCGCAGCGGTGGCCGCCGATCTCGCCGCGATGCCGCACATCTTGATCGCCGGCACGACCGGCTCGGGCAAGAGCGTGTGCATCAATGCCATCATCATGTCGTTGATCATGAATAACACGCCCGAAGATTTGCGGCTGGTGATGATCGATCCGAAGATGGTCGAGTTGATTCGCTACAACGGCGTGCCGCATCTGTACGGCAAGGTCGAAACCGAGATGGAGCGCATCGTGGGTGTGCTGCGCTGGGTGACGCGTGAGATGGATGGGCGCTACAAGAAGTTCGCCGAAGTCAGCGCGCGCCACGTCAACGATTACAACGCGCAGATGATCGAAAAGGGCGCAGAGAAACTGCCTTACATCGCCGTGCTGATCGACGAGTTGTCCGATTTGATGTTGAGCGCGCCGGTCGAGATCGAAAAGACGATCTGCCGCATCGCGCAGATGGCGCGCGCGACGGGCATTCACCTGGTCGTTGCCACGCAGCGCCCTTCGACCGATGTCGTGACCGGTTTGATCAAAGCCAACTTCCCGGCCCGCATTGCTTTCTCGGTGGCTTCGGGTGTGGACAGCCGCGTGATTCTCGATTCGGTTGGCGCGGAAACGCTGCTGG
Source organism: Thermoflexales bacterium (assembly GCA_017882055.1). GTDB lineage: Bacteria > Chloroflexota > Anaerolineae > Fen-1058 > Fen-1058 > JADGQE01. The sequence goes on along the minus strand of JADGQE010000316.1, from coordinate 397 downwards.
GCAAGGGCGATATGTTGTTCCTCTCGCCGACAGCGGGAACGCCGGTACGGGTGCAAGGCTGTTACGTGAGTGAAAACGAGATCGATGGTGTGGTGAAGTTCTGGGTTGATCGCTACGCCGATGAAGAGCCTGAACCTGCGCCGTGGGAGTCGAACGCGGTCACCCGTCTGGAAGAAATCGCGGCGGGCGGCGCAAGTGCCAGCATGGTCGAAGATGATGACGAGATCTTGTTGGCGAAGGCGATCGAGCTGGTGAAGCGGCAGCACAGTGCCAGCGCGTCGCTGCTGCAGCGCAAGATGCGGCTGGGCTACCCCAAAGCCGCGTATCTGATCGATCGCATGGAGGAGATGGGCATTATCGGCCCGGCGGTCGAAGCGGGCCGCACGCGCGAAGTGCT
>JADGQE010000315.1 GCA_017882055.1 Thermoflexales bacterium | reverse complement strand
GCGGCTGCGATGTCGATCAGCCCCGTAATTTGGCTAAGAGCGTGACCGTGGAGTGATGCGGTAAGTGGTTAATTGGTAACTGCATTGCAGCCGCCGATCTGAACAGGATTGGCGGCTTTGATTTGGAGTATAATTCTGGCAGAACTGTTTAGCGCGAGGTGTGCCATGAGTGTAAGAACTTACGAAGGCCGCATCGAACAGGGCCAAGTTCGATTGCGAGATGTTCCGGTTTTGCCGGAAGGCGCGCGGGTCTATGTCGTGATACCTGAGACCGAGTCGGCAGGTTCACCGTGGGTGCGTGAGCTCTACGCGATGTTTGCGTCTGTCCGTGAGGACGCCGCGCAATACAGTGTGGCAGAAATCGACGCTGATATTGATGCGGCCGTTGCGGCGGCGCGAGGCCAGCATGGTTAGAGTTGTTCTTGACACCGTGATTTTTGTGCGGGCCTTGATTAACCCCAAAAGCAATTGCGGACGTTTGCTAAACGAGCACTCCAGGCGATTTCAAGTCGTCGTGTCTGAGCCGGCCGTGCGCGAACTTCTCGAAGTGATTCGTCGTCCTGAGCTCACCGCCAGGTATCGCGGCCTGGCTGAGGTGAACATGCGCCGCGTCATTGATCTGCTGTCGCAGGCCGAGTCGGTGCAGGTGACTGGTGTCCCGGCTATAGGGCGTGATCCGAAAGATGATATTTTTGTCGCGACGGCGTTGGCTGGTCGAGCCGATTATATCGTTAGTGAAGACAAGGATCTGTTGGTGTTGGGTGATACCGCCGGTGTTCCGGTTGTCGATGCGCAGACTTTCATTGGCTTGTTTGAGTCGGCCACATAGTCCATCATCATAGTGCGAGTTGCAGGGAGGTCGATCAGCCGCGAAATCTAGCCCTATCGGGAGCGTGACAGTGGAGTGATGGGGCGAGGGTGGCGAATTACTCAGTTTGAAGCGCGCAGCCCGTTCTCGTGAAGGAGAGCGGGCTGTGTGTTTAACAGAGGCGGCCTGTTAGCCGTTGAATTTCTTGAGCAAGTCGGGGCGTTTGCGGAGCGCGACTTTGGCGATGCCCCTGATCTGTTTCATGCAGGTGTCCAGCGCTTTGACGGCGGTGTTGCGATCGGCGGTGGCTTTGACGGCGTCGCCGACGGCCGAGTTTTGATCGGTGTCGGCCCTGGAGTAGGCGTCGAGCGCTTTCAGGGCCTTGGTGATGGCGCCGGCCGGGTAGCCGTAGATCGCCAGGACGGAGGCATAGCGTTCGGCCTGCGCGGCTTGATAGGAGGCGCGGGCGGTGGTGATCATTTTCTGTTTGTCGAACGGGACGGTGCCGGTGACTTTGAGCGCGTATTTTTGTGGGTCATTCCGCTCGCGTTTCAATCAGCATATAAAAGAGCGCGCTAATCCAAATTGACAATTCAATCCGGCGTGATAGAATGAAGTCATTCGGCGGGGGAAAAGTCTGAGATACGAAAGGGGTCTGCATTATGCAAGCCACTCGCCAACGCATCATGGAAATCCTGCGGGAGCGCAACTCGGCGACCGTCGATGAATTGGGCGCGGCACTCAAACTCACGCCCGTCACCGTTCGGCATCATCTGGACATTCTCCGCAGTGAAGGTCTCGTGCAAGCTCCCCAGGTCAAACGGCGCGAATCGCCGGGTCGCCCGCAGCATATCTATGCGCTGACCGAAGCCGCCGACGAGCACTTCCCCAAGAACTACGCCGGCTTCTCTAAATTGATGCTGCATGAGATCCGCGGCCGGGTCGAGCCGAAAGAGCTCGATTCGATCCTGGCGGGCATGGCCCAACGCATGTCCGAGCAGGTCCCGACTGCACCGCCGAGCGAGACAATGCCGCAGCGCCTCGATCGGCTGATCAAGTTCTTGAATACCAAAGGCTATCTGGCTCGCTGGCGGCGAGCGGATGGCGGCTATGTGTTGCAAGCGCTCAACTGTCCGTATCGCGATTTGCTCCGCGAGCATCCTGAGCCGTGCGTGATGGACATGTCGATGATCAGTCGCATCCTCGGCCAGGCCCCGGAGCGCGTTGAGTCAATGGCCGCCGGCAGTCACCTGTGTACTTACCTCATCAAAGACAAAAAGGCTGAGGCAGCGATCCATTAATTAATCAGATTTCCGTCAGCGAAATTGACAGGACTTCGCATCGGTGCTAGAATCACTTTACTGGAAGTAAGGGGTGGATTGAAAATATTGGGAGGGGATTAGCAATGTCTACGATGATTGAAGCAGCACCGGTCGTGACTGAGACCGGGCAGGCAATTACCTTAAGCGAAGTAGCCATTCATAAACTTCAGACGCTGCTGATTGAGAAGAACATTTCCAATCATGGTTTGCGTGTGTTCGTCGCCGGCAGTGGATGCTCAGGCGTGCAATATGGCATGGCCTTTGAATCCGAAGCGCGCGATTTGGATACCGTGATGGATGCGCACGGCCTTAGAGTCTACGTCGATCCGGTTAGCCTCGAATATCTCAATGGCGCCTCCATTGACTACGTCGAAGGTCCGGCGGGCGGCGGCTTTCGCATCGAGAATCCTAACGCGGTTGGCGGCTGCAGCTGCGGTTCTTCGTCTCGCGCCGCAGATGGCGGCGAAGCATCGGACGCAAGCTGCGCTTGCCGTAATTAGGTTTACGCCTCTACCCTCCCGCAGATTGTCAACGACCTGCGGGAGGTTTCTGTTATAATCCGCTCCATGACACGCCACTTCACTGCCGAAGAAGCCAACCAGGTTTTGCCGCAAGTCCGCACACTGATCAATCAGATCCTGCAAGCCCGCCAAAAGATTATCGAAGCACGGCCTGATCTGATGCCGGTGCTGGAACGCTCGATCGGCAACGGGGGCAGCAAAAAAGCCGGCGAAGTGATCGTCGATTTTAAGCGTCTCGAAGACGGCGTGCTGGCCTTGCAAGCGATGGGCTGCGTTTTGAAAGATCTTTCGACCGGCCTGGTCGATTTTCCTTCCATTCGAGACGGGCGCGAAGTCTTGCTCTGCTGGCAACACGACGAACCGCAGGTGATGTACTGGCACGATTTGCAAAGCGGCTTCGCGGGCCGACAAAGATTGTGAAGCGGGAGGCAGTTGAGTGTTGAAGCTCTTCGGGCAGAAGACCGCGCCCTCAACCGGATCGAAAATCCTGTGGCTCGATCTGGGCGACCTGGGCGATCTCGTTCATCCCAATGGGCCGCACGAGCAGTGGCAAGATCATGGCCTCGGTTTGCTGCGGACGATTCTGCATCAAAACGGCGTGATCACGGACCTATTCTCCACGCGGCAATGCACCTCGTGGGCTGAGGTCAAGCAGAAACTTGCCGGCTACGAAATGTTGATCATGAACGTGCGGAGTTACACGTTCCCGGTGGCTTACCGCTCGGCCAGATTATTCAAAGAGGTCAACCCCAACGGCCTGATCTTGACGGGCGGCATGCACGCCACTGTCGCGTTGGACGAGATGACGGCGATTGAAGAGTTCGATCGAATTTGCCAGGGGCCGGGCGAAAACATCATCGTCGATCTCGTCAAAGACCCGAAGTCTTTTCCGCGCGTGATTGTGGGGGCGGGCGCCAGGTCGATGGCCGATTGGCCGATGATCGATCGCACGCTGTGGCCTAAGCCGGCCAACCGCAAGTTGGCAAAGAAATTTAACTGGCCGCTCGAACCGGAATGCGGCTGGGGCCCGCCCGCCGTCGCCACGCTTTTAACCAGCCGCGTCTGCCCGTGGCAATGCGTCTTCTGCAATGAGAATTCATATATCCCGAATATGGGCCGCCGCCCGGTCGAGCTGGTGATCGACGAACTGAATTTCCTGGATCGCCAATACGGCCCGCTGGGATCATTTGTCATCCACGATTCGATGTTCTTCCAGAATCCCAGCTGGCTTGAAGAATGGCTGGAGAAGTATCCGCGCAAAGCCAACAAGGTCTGGCCGTATTGGGCCGCCGGTCGCGCCGATACCGTTCGCCAGTGGCCGGAGCTATTCGAAGCCCTCGTCCGCGAAACGCGCTGGGACACCGTCTCGATCGGTTTCGAATCAGGCAGCGATCAGGTGCTGCGGATCCTCAACAAAGAATGCAGTGAAGAAGATAACTACTTCACCATCGATCTGCTGACCCGCATTGGCGACGATATGGAACGCGAAGGCAAGCGGCCGCCCGTCTTCTGGTCGAACATCATGCTGGGCATTCCGGGTGAAACACGCGAGGATGCCTTCAAGACCATGCGGATGGTCAAGTACACCAAGCGCATCCTGCCGTCGATTTCATTCTATGCGCCCTATCCCGGTTCGGCGCTCGGCAATCAACTCATCGCTGAGGGCAAGAGCCGGATGACCAAAGAAAACTATCATCGCTTCCCGGACGATGAAAAAGTCAAAGGCATCGATTACCAGTTCTACCGCGATTTGCTGGGCGGAAAATACGATACTGAAGTCAACCACGGACTGGCCCAAATCCGGCAAGAACGCCGCGACTACATGCGTGCGCTGGCGAAAGCCTAAATCCGCAAGGTCTCCGAGGACCCGATGAGCAGCTTTAGCAATCCCCATTACATGTACCTGTTCGAGATGACGAACGGCAAAAAGAAACTCGCTTACGGGCAATCGCCCGAAGATGCGCTGGCTATTCTGCGGCTGCGCTTGACTGACGAAGAAATGGCCGTCATCCTCCAAGACAAGTTCACCAAGATTAAGCAAAGAGACTTGCAATCCTACGTATCCGAACTGGGATAATTTGGGAGTTAGAGCGGTTTCCGAGTTGATTTACGGTGTCACCCCGAGCATAGCGAGGGGTCTCTACGACAGGGGTAGAGATTCCGCCCATGTCCGGCGCAGTGCGCCGGCGCCTGGCGGGCCACCCGTGCATGGCACGGGACATGGCCTGGGCCGCCAGGCGTCGCTACGC
>JADGQE010000314.1 GCA_017882055.1 Thermoflexales bacterium | reverse complement strand
CAGATCGAACCATTCGATGCGCACGTCTTTGGATCGGAACCAGGCATACTGATGTCGCACGAAGCGATGTGTCTCATGCTTGATCGTCTGCACGGCTTCCGCCAGAGAGATTTCACCGCGCAGCACCGCACCTATTTGCGGATAGCCTAAACTCGACATCGCCGGCAAAGACCAGGCGTACTTGGCCGCCAGGGCACGCACTTCATCCAGCCAGCCGCGAGCGATCATTTCGTCCACGCGCTGATCGATGCGGCGATAGAGTTCGGCGCGCGGCAGGGTCAGGCCGATGCGGCGCACCGCAAATGACGGCGGCTGAATTTGACCCAGATCGCTGAATCTTCGACCGGTGACTTGATAGACTTCCAGCGCGCGGATGGTGCGGCGCACATTGCGCGGATCGATCTTCGTGGCCGCCACCGGGTCGAGCTGCTGCAGTTCGGCATATAAGACCTCGCCGCCTTCGAGTGAGGCGCGGGCTTCCAAAGCGGCGCGAAGTTCGGGGTTCGGCGGAACCTCTGGAATGACTAAGCCCTCCGTCACAGCCCGGATGTATAAACCGGTGCCACCCACCAACAACGGTTGTTTGCCGCGCGCGAAGATGTTCTCGATGGCAGCCAGCGCATCGGCCTGATACTCTGCCAGCGTGTACGCTTGATCGGGATCGACGCGATCGATCAAATGCTGCGGTACACGGCTGAGCTGATCGCGGGTCGGTTTGCCGGTGCCGATGTCCATGCCGCGATAAATCTGGCGCGAGTCCGCCGAGACAATTTCGCCATCGAGGCGTTCAGCCACTTCGATAGCAAGGGCTGTCTTGCCCACGCCCGTCGGGCCGACGATGGTAATGAGAGTTCGAAGGTGATTTGTGTCAGGCGGCATGACTAACCACAAAGGCACCAAGACACAAAGATAAATTTGGTGTCTTTGTGTCTTAGTGGTAAATGCCTTAGCTTATTCTTCAATCGCATTCTCGATGATGTCCAGACGCGCCACTTCGCCGCGCGGACCGATCTCGACGGCAACCACATCGATGCGCCAGTTGCGATCTTCTTCGGCATGTTCTTCGAGGTAAGTCTGCGCGACTTCGAGCAACTTGGCGCGTTTCGCCGGCGTGATCGACTCTTCCGGCGTACCGAAGCGATCGCCGCGCCGGGTGCGAACCTCGACGAAGACGAGCACGCCCTCTTTCTCAGCCACGATGTCGAGTTCACCTACGGGACAACGCCAGTTGCGTTCCCGCAGGAGATAGCCGAAGGATTGAAGTCGCTGCGCGGCCAGCGTTTCGCCGTGCCGGCCCAGCGTTCGACGAGCATCTGACATGCGTTCTTCCTGTTGCACTGTATCTAAGACACATCGTAACCTTGACTGAATTTGCCGTCAAGTTGCAGGGCCTATGCCTTTATGCTAGAATAGCTCTGATCCGGTTGCCACCTGACTCAATTTGTTTGACGAGAAGCGCCCGATGGAAAAGGTCGATATTCTGAAGCAGACAGACATTTTCTATGATCTGACCAGGCCGCAGCTGGAGATGGTCGCTTCGATCTGCGATGAGCGGACCGTCAAGTTGGGCGACATTATTTTTGAAGAGAGCACCAAGAGCGATGAGATGTACGTGATCGCGCGTGGCACGGTGGAGATTCTGGTCGATCCGACGATCGTGGGCGGACCGGCCTCCAAGAAACGCGGGGCCGGATTGGTGACGATCGCCACGCTGCGCTCCGGACAGACTTTCGGCGAAGTGGCGCTGGTCGATCAAGGACTGCGCACCGCGTCGGCGCGCTGTTCTGAAACGGAGGCGCATCTGCTGATCGTTCCGCGCGGACGCTTCATCAAGTTGTGCGACACGTATCCGGAACTGGGCTACCGCGTGATGCGTAACATCGCGGGCGATCTGGCCTTTAAGATTCGCGGCAGCGATCTGGCGATCCGCGAGCAGCTGTTGTGGCGGCCGCGTCCGAGTGGTTGATCCCAACGGCCTTTCCATTCGCGGACGAATGCTCTGACATTTCGTCCGCGTTTTGTTTTCGCTTAGCCAGGGGAGAGTGGAGAAAACCATGCATGCAGAAATCATCGCGACCGGCAGTGAATTGCTGCTGGGTGAAGTGGTGGACACCAATTCAACCTTCATTGCGCGCCAACTACGCCAGATCGGATTGAATCTGTTTTACAAAACGATCGTCGGCGACAACGAGGAGCGCATGATTGAAGCGGTGAAGATCGCGCTGAATCGATCCGACGTGATCATCACGACCGGCGGCCTTGGCCCCACGATCGATGATGTCACCCGACCGGCAGTGGCGCACGCCGTGGGACGCGAACTGGAATTTCGTTCGGACCTGATGGATCAGATCGCGGCGCGGTTCAAAGCGTACCGTTCGCCGATGAGCGAAAACAATCGACGCCAGGCTTACGTCCCGGCAGGCGCCACTTCGATCGAGAACCCGGTCGGCACGGCCCCCGCATTCATCGTCGAGCAGGCCGGCAAGATCATCATCAGTCTTCCGGGCGTGCCACGCGAAATGGAATATTTGATCGAGCACGCGGTGCTGCCGTATTTGAAACGCACACTCGACTTGCGTGACGTCATCCTCATTCGCACGCTGCATGCGGCGGGCCTGGGTGAAAGCCGCATCGATGCGGTGATTGGCGATTTGGAAACGGAGTCGAATCCGACCGTGGGTCTATCCGCCAAAGCCGGCCAGGTGGATATTCGCATCACGGCCAGGGCGGCAACGCCAGCCGAGGCTGAGGCGTTGAATGCGGCCATGGAGCAGCGCGTGCGCGATCGATTGGGCGCAGATATTTTCGGCGCGGACGACGACACACTCGAAGGAACGATCGCTGCGTTGGTGTCGAGCCGGCATCAGACGTTGGCGAGTGTTGAAGTGGGTACAGGCGGTTTATTGGGCGGCCGATTGGCGGATGCGCTGGGTGCTGCATTTCGAGGCGGATGGGTATCGACTGATCTCACCCTGCACGATCTGGACAGCACGATCAAGCTGGCCCAGCAGGTGCGTCAAACCCAGGCCAGTGATCTTGGGTTGGCGGTCGTGTTGCGCGATACTCCAGATGGCAAGGGTCTGAAGTTGCTGGCAGCACTTGTGACCGAGGGTCAGCCGCAGACAATGGAACGTGGCTTTGGCGGACATACCGGCCTCGCGCCACAGTGGGCTTCTACTTTGGCCCTGGCGAGGGTGTGGAAGTATTTGTCTGCACGCTGACCCTGGCACTGCCCGCCACGCCACACTTGCACCCACTGGGCGCAGTGCGGTGTGTCCGCCGCTTTGCGGCGGCACCCAGCGGGCCACCAACGCTCCACTGGAGCGTTGGGTATGGCCTGGCGCGCAGGCGGGGGCAAGTGTTCACGCAGACTGACGCCAGATAAAATTAGTACCACTGAGATTTCCAGAGAGCACTTTTTGGGCGCTCCACGACCGGACACTTTTTAGGGCGGCGGGGACGGCGACTGGCACGCAAACTGTAGCGTGTAGACACCATCGTCGCACGGCATCTGAGCGGCTTTCTGACCAAGGTCACCTCGGTGATTCCAGCGCACACACAACCGTGCCAGGGTGGCCTGGATTACTTCGTTGTCAAACGCTTTCAGCGTGACCAGCATAATGTGCGTTTCCGGGTCGCACTTGACCCAGCCGCCTTGGTCAAAGATGCGCTGGGTCAACTGACCCCACGGGAGGCGCGCCACTTGCTGCCGCATCGCTTCACGGATAGCACTCTGGCGAGCCGGTGAAACGGGTGGCCGCTGCCGAGCCAGTTCGCGTTCGACGAGTACCTCCAACCTGCACGCCTTGATCGCGGTGATGGTATCTTGCTGCGCCTGACGAGCAAAATCATGCAACTGCGACACGATGGTCATTTTACGCGTATCCACCATCCACCGGACTTGATGGTCGGGCACTTGGCCGGTCTTGGCCCAACGCAACAAGTCTTCCATCTCACGTTGGTCCGCAACAATTTGCGCGCGCCGACGCTGAATGCCTTTGAGCAAATCGTTGCGTGGCCGCTTACCGATCTGCTTGGCTTGGGACTGGGCTTGCGCGGCTTGCTCTTCCGCCTGATTGGCGTGCCCGCGTTCCTTGAGTTTGACGGCGCGCGCTTTGAGTTGCTCCACCTCGGCGGACGTCGGTGGTTCGCGGCGCAAGTGGGGCACGATGTCCCCGCCACAAAAGGCGTCCGCGCCTTGGCGTTTGCCCTTCTTGAAATCTTCTTCAACCCACTGCTTGCCGCGCATGAACTCCAGCAACGTCGTCGCCGACAGGCGGTGGGCGGGTTGACCCACGGCGAACAACACGGCACGGTGCTCAGTGCGCACATCCCGCACGACCACGGCGCGATAGATTTTGCCGTCCGCATTGACCTGCATCCGGGACACATTCGCCACCTGGGTTTTGAGTTGCTTCACTTTGCGGCCATCCGCGCGGCGCACGGTTTCAAACTCAGCGTCCACAAATTGGGTCACGGGGAGGTCCGCCACCGCTTGTCGGACGGTGGGCGTATCATCCGCCCAGACGACATAGCCGCACGGCCCGCCCTCAAACGAGTCCAGCAATTCCCACGACAACGCCCCGCGATCGGCCCCGACCAGCTTCACCGGCTCGCCGGTAGCGGCTTCCACGGCCTGAATCGCCTCATGCACCCGCCCGGTGAACGCCGACGAGGCTGGCCTCGTACGTGAACAGCAAAGGCCGCCCGGCGCGGCGGGCGCTGACGGCCCGCAACTTGAGAATGGCCTTGACCGGCTGCGCCATCGCCGCATTCTTCGTTTTATCAATCTCGGCATCAGGGTAGAGTTTCACGCGAAGCGTATGGGTGTCCAGGTAAATGGCTTGTCCCGCCCCGGGGCCGCCGGCCAAAGCCAGCACCTTGCGCGCCAGGCGAGTGA
>JADGQE010000031.1 GCA_017882055.1 Thermoflexales bacterium | reverse complement strand
TCCGGCGATTTGATCAGCATGTAGCCTTGCTCGCGCTCACGGAAGGAATAGTGGGCGCGCACGCCTTCGGCAAACCGATCGGTCAGGGCCTGGCGCAGCGCCTCAGCCCGATCGATGGCCGTGACGGCGATGAAGTTATCGCCGCCTGCCTGCCCCAGAAAATCATCCGGCGTGCCCAACTGATTCACCGCCTGAGCCAGGAGCTGCGCCGCAAAGCGCAGCACCTCTTCACCCGCCAGAAAACCATAGACGGCATTGAAAGACTTTAAGCCGCGCAGACTCACCCGGATCAAAGCCCACGCGTCTTCACGCCGCAGCAATTCGCGCAGCTGCTCCTCAACCTGGCGCGGACCGGGCAGCCCCGTCGTCGGATCGACCAGGTTTTGAAACTCGGCGCGGCGCAGTGCGTTGCGAATGCGCAGGCCCAGCTCTTCGGCATCGACCGGTTTGATGGTGAATTCGTCGGCGCCGGAGGACAGCGCCAGCAAGCGATCGTCGCGCCGGGTCTGCGGGGCCAGCAGCGTGATGTGGAGATGCCGGGTGCGCGGCCCCGATCGAATCGCGTGGCACAGATCGACCACCTCCAGATCAGGCGCATCGAGATCGATGATCATCGCTTGAGGCAGCGCCTGGCGGGCAACTTCCAGCGCCTCGTCTTTTGTATGGGCAAACAACACACCGTAACCGGCCGATTCAAAGTAGCTGCGCAGCAGCCCGGCGGCAGCTTCTTCAGCGGGAATGATTAACACATTGCCTTTGGTCATCGATGGACTCCCTCAAAGATGGCGTGATTATGGCACAGTTGGCAGACCGCTGTCAAGTTGCAATGTTTCCCTGGTGAGGAAACGCGGTTGCAACGCCCTGGTGATTACACAAGTGCTCAAGTCGGCGTCCCGCCGACGATCCGCGAGGACGCGGATCGAGAGCAAAAACCGAAATGTGTATAAACACCAGGTAACGCCCTGATGTTTGCCACGCCCTATGAGATAGAGTATAATCCACACGAGTTTCAAATAAATTGAGGTGACTGCGTGTCTGAAGAGTTGTTGCCGCCGGTGGTCGACGCGCCACAAACGGTCGAGACGGCCACCGAAGCCCCGCCCCGCCGATCAAACCTGCTGCGCGAGATCATTGAAACCGCTTTACTGACGGCGATCATTTTTTTACTGGTCAACACGGCTACCGGCCGCTTTCGGATCGAGGGCCAGAGCATGGAACCCAACCTGCACGACGGCGAATACGTGATTGTCGACAAAGTCTCATACGCGCTTCACGCGCCAGAGCGCGGCGATGTCATCGTGCTGCTCAGACCCAATCCTGATAAGGATCTCATTAAGCGTATCATCGGATTGCCCGGCGATACGCTTGAAGTTCGCAACGGCCAGGTCTACGTCAATGGCGCGGCTCTCACAGAACCTTATCTGAATCAGCCGACCAATTCCACAATTCCCGCCCGACAAGTTGAGCCGGGGCGGTATTTTGTCATGGGCGACAATCGCAACAACTCCAGCGATTCGCGCAGTTTCGGCTCGATTTCACGCAGCGACATCGTCGGCCGCGCGTGGTTCGTCTACTGGCCGCCATCCGACTGGGGAGCTGTGCCGCATTATTCCTATGCGGCTACAACGCCGTAATCTTTCCTATCACAGCAAAGGTCGATTTTGTGTCTGAAGAAACATCTATCATCGTACCCAATACCGTTCAGCCTGCCGAAGCTGAGGCAGAGGCAACGCCGCATCAATCCAATCTACTGCGCGAGATCATCGAGACCGCGCTGCTGACGGCGATCATCTTCCTGATCGTCAACGTCGTGATCGGCCGCTTTCGGATCGAACAGGTCAGTATGCAGCCCACCCTGCATGAGGGTGAGTACGTCATCGTCGAAAAGGTATCGTATCTGCTGCATCCGCCGGAACGCGGCGACATCATCGTATTCAAGCATCCCGGTGAAGATTTGATCAAGCGCGTGATCGGTCTGCCGGGCGATACCCTTGAGATTCAGGGAGGCCGTGTCCATATCAACGGTAGCGTGCTGACTGAGCCTTATCTGACGGAACCGATTCGTAGTACGCTGCCGGCTCAAAAGATCGAGGCGGGCCGCTACTTTGTGATGGGCGACAATCGCAACAATTCCAGTGATTCACGCGCATTTGGCGCGATACCCGCCGGCGACATCATTGGCCGCGCCGCCATCATTTATTGGCCGCCGCCCAACTGGCAAATCATGCCGAGCTATTCCTACGCGGCGGCTGTTTCTCCTTAAAACACAAGGCAGTCTGATGAGGCCGATTCATGTCGCTCGATGAAGCCCAAGTCCGAGAGCTGGTGCGCAACGTGCTGCGCCGCACGCTGGGCTTGACTGATCGCGCCGCCACGCACGCCATCACCGAGCGCAGCGTGGCAGATGCCGCGCCGGGCACTGAACTGCATGCCACACCCGGCAGTTTGATCACCCCGCTGGCACGTGAAGCCGCCCGTGAGCGCGGCGTTGACATCATCGAAGATCGCCCTGCGCCCGATCAATCCGCGCGCCTGCTCGCTGTGGCCGGAACCAAAACGGTGGCGATCGGCGCGGATCACGGCGGCTACGAACTCAAGCAATCGCTCGGGGCCTATCTGAAAGAACTCGGCTATGCCCCGCTCGATTGCGGCACCTTCTCGACGGAAGCCGTCGATTACCCGGACTTCGCCCTGGCCGTCGCCGAACTGGTGACCAGTGGCCGCGCCTGGCGCGGCATCGTCGTCGACGGAGCCGGAATCGGATCATGCATGGCGGCTAACAAAGTACCCGGCGTCCGCGCCGCTTTGTGCTATGATCAAGCCACGGCCGTCAACAGCCGCGAGCACAACGATGCTAACGTACTGACCCTGGGCGCTGGCTTAATCGGTCCGGCCCTGGCCAGGCAAATCGTCAAGACGTGGTTGTCGACTGAGTTTGGCGGCGGACGGCATGCGCGGCGCGTCGACAAAATCGTCGCCATCGAGAAACGGTTTCTCAAATAGGAACCTGATGGTAACGCAACCGCAATTGTTCTCAAATCAGCATCAGGTTATACTGTAAACACATTCTCATGCAAATCGATAATGCCCGGCTCGAGCAGCTCGTCGAACTGATTACAAAACAAGTTTTGATCGCGCTGAACGATCCGTCTGGCGGCTCGGCTGGCCCGATTGGCCGTGCGTGCAACTGTGACGGCAGCGCCTGTGTGCGGGACTGCGCCGATAACGTCCGGCAGGTCGTCAACGCCGGCGCGGCCCGCATCGCCGCCAGCCCCGGCACGCTGCCGCGCGATGGCGATCTGTCCGGCTACATCGATCACACGCTGCTCAAGCCGGATGCCACCGATGCGCAGATCGCGCAGTTGTGTTTCGAAGCGCGCAAGTACCACTTTGCGGCCGTGTGCGTCAATCCCAGTAAAGTCAAGTTATGCGCGCAGCTGCTCAAAGGTGCAGTGACCAAGATCGCCACGGTCGTCGGCTTTCCGCTCGGCGCAACTCCACCCGAAGTGAAAGCGTATGAAGCACAGCAAGCCCTCGACGACGGCGCGAACGAGATCGACATGGTCATCAACATCGGCGCGCTCAAGAGCAAGGATTACGCACTGGTTGCGCGCGACATCGCCACCGTCGTTCGAACCGCGCATGCCGGCGGCGCAATCACCAAAGTCATCATCGAAGCGGCGCTGCTGAACGACGAAGAAAAAGTCATTGCCTGCAAACTGGCCAAAGAAGCCGGAGCGGAATTCGTCAAAACCTCGACCGGCTTTGCGTCCGGCGGCGCAACCGTACATGACGTGGCCCTGATGCGCCAGGCGGTCGGGCCGGAGATGGGTGTCAAAGCAGCCGGCGGCATCAAGACCTATGCCGACGCCGCCAAAATGATCGAAGCAGGCGCAACCCGTGTCGGCGCCAGCGCCAGCGTTAAGATCATGCAAGAAGCGAACAAATAAACCCGTAGACCCGTTGAGTTCGCTACGCAGAAACCCGGTGGGTCTTCAAAGTGATGTCATCGAATGCGAACCTGTCGCCATTGCCATCTGGGCAATCTGCATCAACGGCCTGGCACCTACGCCAACTGGCATGCCGGCCAATTTGTGATCGTGCCCAATCTGCCCGCCTGGCAGTGTGATGTCTGCGCCGCGTGCGAAATCGATGCGGATGCGTTGAGCCATTTGCTGCCGCTGCTCGGCCCGGTCACGCGCCAGAATCTCGCGCAGCTGAGCCGGCATCAGCCGCGCACCAATGCCGATCAGTTTGAAGATGGATTTGATCCCACTCAAGATCGAAGAGGAGCCTGAACTTGGCCGACTTGCGTTCTTACGTTTTCCTCGACAGTTTACAGCCGCAGCATGCCGCCTTCCTCGGCACGGTGGCGCAGGGCTTCCTGCCCCTGCCCGGCGACGCTTCCCTGTGGATCGAAATCTCGCCCGGCATCGAAATCAATCGCATCACCGACATCGCCGTCAAGGCCACGCGGGTGCGGCCCGGCATGCAGATCATCGAGCGGTTATACGGCCTGCTCGAGATCCACTCGGAATCACAGGCCGAAGTGCGCGCCGCCGGCGCAGCCATTTTGGAGGCGCTCGGCTTGAAGGAAGAAGATCGCTGGAAACCGCGCATCTTATCGAGCCAGATTATTCGCGCCGTCGATCCACTGCATGCGCAGTTGATCAATCGGATGCGGCACGGCCACATGCTGCTAGGCGGCCACACGCTGTACGTGCTCGAAGTCGAGCCGGCCGCCTACGCTGCCATCGCCGCCAATGAAGCGGAGAAACGTGCCGAGATCAACATTCTCGAAGTGCGCGCCTTCGGATCGTTTGGCCGCGTGTATCTGGGCGGCGAGGAACGCGACATCATGGCCGGTTACAGCGCCGCCGTCGCCGCCATCGAAGGCATTGGCGGCAAAGAGATAACGGGACGGAAAGAATAGCGATGACTAATCACTAATTAGTAGTGGGTAATTAGTCATTAACAAATTATGGAGGAAGTCATGGCAGAAGCATTAGGCATGATCGAGTGCAAGAGTTTTGCAGCCGTGGTTGAAGCCAGCGACGCGATGGTCAAAGCCGCCAAGGTCGAACTGGTGAGCTATGAGAAAACGGGCGGCGGCTACGTGACCGCCATCGTGCGCGGCGATGTCGCCGCGGTCAAAGCCGCTGTCGAAGCCGGCGTGCGCGGCGCAGAAAAGGTGGGCGAAGTGGTTGCGGTCCATGTCATCCCGCGACCGCACGTCAACGTCGATGTGGTGCTGCCGTTGGGCCGCGGCGAGCAGGCCGGCAAAGAGATGAAAGGCCAGTAAACAATTGGCAATGCTCAATGAACAATGATCAATGTTAAACATACCCTCATTGGTCATTGAACATTAAGCATTGATCAGTGAAGAGGTGCTTATGCTGCTGGGCAAAGTCGTCGGCACGCTGGTCGCCACACACAAAGACGAGAAAATGGAAGGCCTCAAGTTTCTCGTCGTGCGGCAGATCACGGTGGACAACGCAGAGACGGCCAACTATGTGGTGGCGGTGGACGCAGTCGGTGCGGGGGTGGGCGAAGTCGTGATGTACGCCAGCGGCAGCTCCGCCCGCCAGACCAAAACCACCGATCAGCGCCCCTGCGACGCCGTGATCATGGCGATTGTCGATACGTGGAATGTCGGGGACGAAGTCAAATACCGCAAGGATTGAGATGACGGCATCCAATCGCGCCCGCACCCGAACGTTGATCGATCGGGTCGCAACGGCAGACGCCGGACGCGCAGGCAAATCAAAGAAACGCATCGCGAGCGAATTCAGCTACGACGAGATCGAGGCTGTCCGCGAAACGGCGCTGGCGATTACAAACTCACTGCGGCTGGAGCAGGTTCTATCGACCGTGGCAGAACGCGCGGTCGATCTGATTCAGGCTTCGGCCAGCTGTGTTTATCTGGTCGATCACAACACCGATCGGCTCAAGCTGATCGCCAGCCACAACATCCCGGCACCTTACTCCGGCACCGTCTTGAATCCGGGTGAAGGCGTTGCAGGTCGCGTGGCTAAGTCAGGCCATCCCTTAATCGTCGAAGATTACTCGTCTTGGAACGAGCATTACGGACTCTTCGATGAGATCGCGGGCGGCGCCAACCCCCACCCGATCAGTATTGCCGGCCTTCCGTTGATCTACAACCAGCGAGTGCTGGGCGTGCTGGAAGTCATCTGCGCCGGCGCAGAGGCCGTCAGTGATCGAGACGTGGCTTTGCTGCAATTGATGACGCCGCATGCTTCAACCGCGCTGGCGCACGCACAGCTCTTCGAACGCAATCAACAGGTCATGAACCTGCTGGAAATGATCAACGATCGAGCGGCCGCCGTCAGCAGCGTCGGTACGACCGTGATCGAGGCCGGTCACGATCTCACTAAGATGAGTGCAGCCGTGTTGGTGCGAACCATCGGCGCGCTGCATCTCGCCGCAGGCAAGGTCTTTCTCAAGGATCCGGAGACCAACCAGCTGATCGCCACCGCCGGCGAGAACGTGCCATTGGCAGATGGTGAATCAGGACTACAGCACGCGGCCGAACATTGCATGAGCGTGCGGCACACCTTCTTACTGCAGAATCTGCCGGCTCTGCCCTGGACGGCCGGTGCTTTCAACTGGCTGGCCGAGCGCGGGCTGGGGGCGACCGTGTGTGTGCCGCTCATGATCGAAGATGAAGTCGTCGGCGTGCTGCAGGCCATTGCCCAGCACGATCGAGCCTTCGATACCGGTGAACTGGACACGCTGCACATTATCGCCGGGCAGCTGGCTCTGGGCGTCACCAACGCGCGCTTGTTCACCCGCGTGCGTGCCGATCAGCGACAAATGGCCGCCATTCTATCCAGCAGCGGCGATGTGGTGATCGGACTGGACGCGACCGGCCACGTACAGGTCGCCAACCCGGCGGCCGAACGGGCCTTCGGCTTTTTAGCCCAAGCCGCCATCGGCCGGCCGCTGCACGAAGTCACGCTCAACGTCGCGCTGACCACGACCGTCGAGGTCGCGATCAGAAACAACCAGAAGCAACCGGTCGGCGTGGAAGTGCCGCTGGCGGATGACACGTTCTTATTTTGCAACTTGTCGCCTATTATCGAACCCTCCGGCAAGATCATGGGCTGGGTGGCGGTGATGCAGGACATCACGCGCTTCAAAGAAACCGAGCGTCTGAAGAGCGACATGATCTTGACCGCTTCGCACGATCTGCGCAATCCAGTCAATCTGACGCTGGGCGCACTGGAACTGCTCGGATGCGATACGTCCAACTGGACCGCGATGCAGCACGAGTCCTACAGTCTGGCACAGTTGGGCGTTCATCGCATCGAGGCGCTCATCGCTGATCTGCTTGATCTGGAGCGTATTGAGCGGCGGGTTGGCCTCAAATTAGCCGCTTGCGATCTGTCGGAGATTGCCACCAACGCCGCCACCGAGTTAAGTTTGCAGGCAAAGCAGCGCAAACAGAAACTTGACCTCAGCGTCTCATCCGCGGGCCTGGCTACCCGCGTGCGCGGCGACGCCCAGCGGCTCTATCAAGTCACCAGCAACTTGCTGAGCAATGCCATAAAATACACGCCCCAGGGCGGCCAGATCTCTGTTTCGGTTTACGCGCAAGACGATCTGGTCCAAATGGATGTGACCGACAACGGGTCTGGCATTCCCGTCGAGGCGCAGGCGCGTGTGTTCGAGCGATTCTACCGCGTGCCGAGCACCGCGCTGGAAGAACATGGCACCGGTCTCGGCCTGGCGATCGTCAAATCGATCGTCGAGCAGCACGGCGGCCGCGTGCGCTTGACCAGCATTGTCGGCCAGGGCTCGACCTTCTCGGTTACGCTGCCCAGGTGGACTGACAACAGCGAATGAGAAACAGTAAGCGGCAAATGCTATTTGACGCTCAACGATAGGCACCGTGTTAGCGCCATGTTAGATGACGCCCGCATTCAACAAATCGTGCAGCAAGTTGTGGCTGAGATGCGCCAGAGCAGCGATCGATCGGTTGCGCCCACCCGATCGGGTTCCGGCACAACCCCGATCGGATCGACCGGCGTTGATGGCGTCTGGCCCGATGTCGATTCAGCTGTGGCCGCGGCCAGGAGCGCCTTCGAGCGACTGAACACGCTGCCGCTTGAATTGCGCGATCGGATGATCAATGCCATCCGGCATGCGGCCGAAGAAGCCGCGCAGGTCCTGGCGCACGCAGCGTGGACCGAAACGGGCATGGGCCGCTATGAAGACAAGATCGAAAAGAACCTGCTCAATGCCCGCAAATCACTCGGCACCGAAGACTTGCGAACTACCGCGTGGAGCGGTGATCACGGCTTGGCCGTCGTCGAGTACGCGCCTTACGGCGTGATCGGCGCGCTCACGCCCAGCACCAATCCGACGTCCACGATCATCTGCAATTCGATCAACATGATCGCCGCCGGCAACTCGGTGGTCTTCGGCGTGCATCCGATGGCGAAGAACTGTTCGGCGCAGGCTGTGCAGATTTTGAATCGCGCCATTCAATCGGTCGGCGGACCGGCGAATCTGCTGACGATGTTCGCCGAGCCAACGATCGACAAAGCCCAGGCTTTGATGACGCACAAGGACGTGCGCTTGCTTACCGTCACCGGCGGCAGCGAAGTGGTACGGCAAGCCATGCAGAGCGGCAAGCGCGCCGTCTGTGCCGGGCCGGGCAATCCGCCGGTGGTGGTGGATGAAACGGCCGACCTCGATCAAGCCGGGCGCGACATCGTGCGCGGCGGATCATTCGACAACAACATCGTCTGCACCACCGAGAAAGAAACCTTCGTCGTCGAGTCGGCAGGCGATGCCTTAGTCAAGTCGATGTGCGCGCACGGCGGATGGCTGATCAGTGCGTGGCAGCTCGAGCGGTTGTGCAAAGCCATCTTCGCAGAAAATCGCGGGCCGGGCAAACCGGGCGTGATGAACAAGAAATTCATCGGCAAAAACGCGTCGGTGCTGCTCAAAGAGATCGGCGTCGAGGCCGGGCCGGAAGTGCGCCAGATCGTCGCCGTGGTCGATCGGGATCACCCGCTGATCTGGTCCGAGCAGATGATGCCCATTATGCCCGTGTGCAAAGTTCGCCATGCCGACGAAGCCATCGATCTGGCGGTGCAGGCCGAGCATGGCTTCCGCCATACAGCAGTAATGCATTCAAAGAATCTGGACAACCTCAGCCGCATGGCGCGCGAGATCAATTGCAGCATCTTCGTCAAAAACGGCCCGTGTTTAGCCGGGCTGGGTCTGGGCGGCGAAGGCTTCTGCTCATTTACGATCGCCAGCCCGACCGGCGAAGGGATCACTTCGCCGCGCAGTTTCAGCCGTATCCGGCGCTGTGTGCTAGTCGATTCATTCAGGATAGTGTAAACTGCAAGGCAGCCACACTCTCAAGCCACAGATGTACAGGCAAGCGATCAGGAGACTTAGACTATGAGCCAACTTGGATCGCGCCGTCTAACCGCTGATATTTTCGCCGACTCACATCGCATTTCCACCCAGATGGCGCTGCGCGGCCGGGTCCTATCGGATTCGCTCAATGATGCCAATACGTCTTATCTGGAACTGGATATTGCGTACGTCTCGCGCATCGATCATCCGGGCGAGATTCTGGCGGATTATGCGCTGTCGATCGTCCGCAAAGACCGGTTGACCTTCGTCGTCGTCGCCACGGGTCTTGAGATGGCGATCAAGCAAAACGCGACCACGTATGCCTATCGCCGCCAGTGGCCGGTCTTCATCACAGTACCGGGCTTCGAGATCACCGGCCAGATCGAAGCGCCCACCAACATCGACCTGCGCGCTCTGATGGCGATCGGCGTGGAGCGATTCATTCCGATCTTCAACGGCAAGGCAACGCTATCGATGAATCAAACCATTCAATTCAGCGGTGAGTTGATCCTGATCAACAAGACAGCCATTGAAGTGCTGTGCATCGGCGACAAATCGACCCAATGATCTCAATGCGTAATGCAGAATGCACCCCGGGCTTTGGCGATCTGCATTCTGCATTATGAATTGGGCCTTACCTGGAGTGCCCATGGCCACCATTCTCGTAATTGACGACGATCTGGACTTTCAACAAATGCTGCGGCTCATGCTGCAGCGCGGCGGCCACAAAGTCATTACCACCGGCGACGGCCCCGATGGCCTGACCAAAGCCAAACAACTGAAACCGGACATGGCCATCGTCGACGTGATGATGCCGGGCATGAACGGCTACCAGGTGGTGCGCAAAATGCGCGAGGACCCGGACACCGCCGGCATGTCGATCCTCGTATTGACCGCGCGCGCTCAACCGGTCGATCGTGAAGCCGCGCTGGCGGCACGCGCCGACGATTACATACCCAAGCCGGTTGCACCCAATGAGCTGCTCGCCAAAGTCAACGAACTGCTGGCGCATCATCAAAGCGCACAGGGGCCGGCCAAACAGACCACCAGCGTCCTGTCGCTGCGCGGCGGAGTCGGCGTCACTTCCATCGCCGTGAACCTGGCGCTCGGCTGGCAGGCCAGGGGCCGCAGCACCTGCCTGGTCGATCTGCAGGCCGGCCCCGGCCAGGCCGCGCTGCATTTACGCCTGAACGCCAGGACCACGTGGATCGATTGGGCGATCAGCGGTGATACCTCAACGAATGGGTTATCGAAGTTTTTGCTGCCGCACACGTCCGGCTTGAGCGTGTTGGCCGCGCCGATCGTTCCGATGAATCTGCCGGCGCCCAATCGCGTCACCACTCTGCTGGAGTTGCTGCGTGAACGCTTCGAGCGTGTGATCGTCGACGCGCCGCGCATCTGGGACGCAACCTGCGCCGCCGCGGTGCTGGCGGCTGATAACATCTGGCTGATCATCGCACCCGAAGTCGGCTCGCTACAGTCCGCCGTCGGCGTGCTGCGCGCTTTGAAAGCCGCCAGGATTTCTGATGAGCGCATCAACTTGATCGCCAATCAGATCATGCCGAATCCCGGGCTGGTCCTGCCGGCGATTGAAAAGGCGCTGGGCCAAGGCTTCAAAGGCTCGCTGCCTTACGACGAAGCTCAATCAGGCGCAATCGGCCAGGGCGTGCCATTGATGATCAGTCAGCCCGACTCGCTCTTCGCCGCAGCGATCAAGCAGCTCATCAGCTAACCGATTTCGATGACGAAACGCAGGTCGCAGGCAAGCCCATTAGCTTTTGATGAACCGGCCCTGGCGTTGATCGAGTTTTCGAGCATTGCCACCGGCCTGCAAGCCGGTGACGCCATGGTCAAGAAAGCGCCCATCGCTCGCATTGTGGCCGGGACGGTTCAGCCCGGCCATTATCTTGTTTTGATCAGCGGCACCGTGGCCGATGTGGATGAAGCGCTGAAAGCTGGACGCGAGGTGGGCAGCACGCACGTGATCGACACGGTCTTCCTGCCGCAAGTTCACCCGGCGGTGGTTGCCGCGATCGGGGGCGGCCGAGAAGTGACGCCCGGTGCGGCCCTGGGCGTGATAGAAACTTCGACCGTGCCGGCGGCCATCCTCTCGGCCGATGCGGGCGTCAAAGGCGCGCAGGTGGCGCTGCTGGAAATTCGCCTGGCCGATGGATTGCACGGCAAGGGTCTCACGCTGTTCACGGGTGAGGTGGCCGACGTCGAAGCCGCAATCGAGATCGGCACGCGCGCCATCGATCCGCGCACTTTGACGAATCAAGTAGTCATTCCACAAATTCATCCGGAGATGAGGGCCAACATCACGGCTCGCACGCGCTTCGGATCGAACGTAGGCCTGTTGTGGCCGCTGCCAACAGATGAGTAAACTCAACCGCAGCGCCTGGCGGCCCACTGACGCTCCAATGGAGCGTCAGACATGGGCAGAACGCGGAGTTTCTTCTTTGCAATTCTCTGCACGCTCAGCGCCTCAGCGGTAGATTAATTTGATGGTGTAGAAGACTTGCAACTCGCTAAAGTGATCGGCACGCTCGTTGCTACCCAAAAGTATACCGGCCTGGAAGGTGTGAAGTTTCTGATCGTCCAGCCGTTGAATAAACACCAGCAGCCGGAAGGCGAACCCGTCGTCGCGGCCGATGGCACCGCGCAGGCCGGGCCGGACATGCTGGTGTTCATCGTCGCCTCGCGCGAAGCGGCGCTGGCCCTGCCCGTCAACTTCGTGCCCGTCGATCATGCCATTGTGGGGATTGTGGATGAAATCGATGCAAAGAATTTTTGATCTCTGATCTTTGATTTCTGATTGTTGATTTTGATTTCACTCGCCAACTGTCATTCATGTCGATAAAGCCAGCGAACAAGATTCACCTTCGATACTTCGAGCAAGAAGACGCTTTGCACTTTTTGATTGCAGACGGGCCAGAAAGCAGAAGCATTGAACTGGGCCCCAACATCACAGTCGAGTTAAATGACAAGAACGAGATGATCGGTGTCGAGATTTTGAACGCGACCGCCTTTTTGCGGGATTCAGTGCTGGAATCCGTCCAGGCAAAAACCTTGCAGGTTCTCGAATCCGAAAGACGATAGAGCCTCTTGTCATGCCCGTCAAATTCGTCCCGGTCGATCATGCGATTGTGGGGATTGTCGATCAGGTGGATGTCACAAAGTCACACCAAGCTGAGTGACTGCCAAAGGCTTTGTCGGATATAAGCAATTATCCTGCAGTCGGATAGGCTATTATCCGGTCAAATAAGCAAAAGGTGGCGCACTACCGGGGTGGCTGCCATAATCAGGTCATGATAGGAGCGTGAATATGAACCGTATCAAGAACCTACCGCGCTGGATCATTATTGCAGTCCTCTGCGCACTGCTATTCCCGCCCACGCTGCCTGCCCGCGCCCAGCAACAACCGCAGACCATTACGGGTATCGGAACAATTGGCGGTGATAGCAAAATGCCTCTGACTATTACTTTCGCTCCAGCCGGCGGGCAAGTATCGGGAAGTGAGATTTATCATGGACCTATGGTAGAGGTTAATGGGAAAGGCGTTTGTAATGGTTCGCAAACTATAACCATGAAAGGCACATTTGCCGGGGGAGATGGAGCCGCTGCGTCGGGAACCTTAATTTATGAAATGATTATTGAAGGAGAACCTTGCAATCCCTTGACCACGACATTCACCGGCACATGGAGCGGCAATTTTCACGCCAATGGCTCCGGCAATGGAACCATAATAATGGATTCTGGAGAAAGCCTCAGCTGGCAGGTTACTTATTCACCAGATGAATTTCAAGCCGCGCTCCCGGTTCAGATCACCTCGAAATACATTTTCACGAAATACGGCATCCGCGTGGAAGATAGTTTTGGCGGGGATGAGTATGACCAGACAGCCTGGAGCGATCATGAACTCAGTCTGTTGAACGATGTTCTGAAAGAACTTCCGCCCGGATTTTTGAATCATATCGCCCTCACCAGGATCGTGAGAAACAAGGTATCTATTGACGCAGATGGCAATCCCAAACCTGGGACATGCGGTGCGTATTTTCGCTGTGAGGAAAAAACGGACCCCAAATGCACCGGATCTTTAACTACCATTCGGATCTTTGATTCTGCTGCTACCGCCTTACCCGATTTCCCCAATGACCCTGACAAACAATTCAAATCCACAATACTTCATGAAATTACGCATGCCTATCAAACTTATAAAGATGGAAATTCTATCTACATAGATTCCAATAAGTCCCCTCTATCCGTAAACTATAAGGATGCCACCCGCCCTGACACAACCCTCGAAGCCGTGAGGAACGGTGGGTGGGAGGAAAATGGATGGGGGTGGTATCCAGTTGTTGGATGGTACCTATATGGCGCTCCAGGTAACTGGCCACCGACCAATTATGGTAGGACCAAGCCGGGGGAAGATATGTCGGAGTCGGTGAAGATGTACGTTTATGACCCTCGGCGACTGCAGACCAGTTCCATGCAGCGCTATAACTTTATCAAGGATCAAATGTTTGGAGGCATTGAATATGAAAACGGAATCCAGAAGAAGCCATGATTTGTCCTTTTTTTTGGCGGCAGCCATGCTGGGTTTGGCCATGTTAGCCTGTAGCTTACGCGCCCAGTCCAATAGTCCAGATCAGAGTACTCCCACCAAGGGTTCAGGTCAGGGTACTCCCACCTCCACCCAACCGGGCGGCGAGGCGCAGGCGGATTGCCTGGCGGGTATCGTTCCAGGAGTGACCACCCGGGACGAAGTGGTCGCCTTGCTGGGAGAACCCGCAGGCACAGATAAAAGCGCAGGCGTGGAAGTATTGTTCTACCCCTCTCCGGTCGGGGGGGTGTTTAACAGCATTTCTCTACAAAACGAGACTGTCGCCATGCTGAGTGTTATCCTGGGCGAAAATAACTTGCTAAAATGGTCAACGATCCAGGAAGAGTATGGCGAACCCATCCATACCACCTACAGCAACTACCTCCAAGGGAGCATGACCTACATCTACCCTGATCAAGGGCTGGCCTTCGTTGCCGCGCGAGGACCGGATGTCGTCTTTATTCGGGAATGCTTTGTCCCCATGGCTTTGGCAGATTACATGAGCACCTGGGGCAGTTCGTTGCCCGCTGAAGACCCGTTCACCCAGTAGACCAGGCAGGCTGGCCTGAAATGGTGCGATAATAATGGGCGAGTCTTACCTACCCCGCCGCTGTCGCTGAGCCAAACCGTTGAGCGCATCGTTTACTAATTACTCATCACTCATCACTTATCATGTACATCGGACACGTTTTCGGCACCGTCGTCGCCACCATCAAACACGAGACCTTCCGCGGCCACAAGCTGCTGCTGGTCGAACGGCTCACGCCCGATGGCCGGCCCACACCCAAGTACGACATCTGTGTCGACACGGTGCAGGCCGGTGTCGGCGATACGGTGCTGGTGCTCGACGAAGGCAATTCGGCGCGGCAAGTATTGAATCAGGCGCCGCATGGCGCGGTGCGGGCCGTGATCGTCGGGATAATCGATCGGATCGATATTGAATAGCGCTGCCTCCAACTTTCAACCTCTGGTTTCAAACTTCCGCAACGAACGTTTGCTCCGAGAAGAGATCATCCGCGTTGGCAAGCTGCTGTACGATCGCGGACTCATCGTCTCGACCGATGGCAACATCTCGGCGCGGCTTGACGATCAGCGCGTCCTGGCAACGCCCAGCGGCCTGTGCAAAGGACTAATGACGGCCGATCAACTGATCATCGTCGACCTGGACGGCAAACGCATCGGGCTGACGACACCGGCGAATCGCGATCTCAAGCCCACGTCC
>JADGQE010000313.1 GCA_017882055.1 Thermoflexales bacterium | reverse complement strand
CCGGCGCAGTGCGCCGGTGGGCCGCCAGGCGTTTGCGAAGCAACACACACTTGCACCCACTGCGTGCAGTGCGGTGTGCGGTGCAGTGCTCCCGTCTCCATGCTGATCAGCGAACGTTGCTGTCTTCGCCGGAGACTGCTGAGTAGTTATGCGGTTAGCTGGTGGAACTCTTCGAGAAGAGATCGTCGATGAGGCCGCGCACGCGTTCTTTGCGAGCCGCCGTATCGCCCGCGTCGACTTCGATTGAGAGCGACACCTCGCCCGCTTTGAGCGAGGCCGGCCATTTGAGCGACTGGGCAGGCGCGAAAGTAATCTGCCTCGATCGATCGGCCTTGCCCGGCCAACGCGCTTCGTTCGGCGCAGCGACACGGACAATCACGGCATCGCCCGCCCTGGCGTCTTGCGGCAAATAGCGGCGCGGCCAATCGAGCCGCTGATCATCGTCAAAGACGACGATCGCCACCTCATCTTCGAGGCTATCGATCACGCCGCGCAGTTCAGCGGGAGTCCCGGTTGTTTTTTGGTTTTCAGATTTCGCATCCATAGCTTATTCCTCACCACAACCCTGCCAATAGACGCAGGGCAGGCGACACGAAGGCCTAATGAACTTTGACAATCAAAATCGGCAATCGTAAGGGCGACCCTCGCGGTCGCCCGCCGCGCCAGACACGGGCGAGGGCAAGCCTCGCCCCTACAAGGATTACCGAATTTGAGAATCAAAAGTCATAAGGTCTAAGTGATCTGGTGCTTCGGGCGCTTCCGCGTTTGAACTAGTGTTGATTCGTCACGTGCGTCGTTGCGCCCTCGGTCGTAATGGTAATCGTGCCGTGTTCGTCGGTGCGGATGTACTGAATGCCGAGCTGCTTCAGCGCTGCAATCACCTCAGGATGCGGATGACCGTAAGAGTTGTCAGCGCCGGCGCTGATGATGCCGATCTGTGGCGACACTTGCTTCAGCCAGTCGACAGTCGTGCTCGTTCGGCTGCCATGGTGGCCGAGTTTCAAGACCGTGCTGTGCACATCCGCGCCGCGATCGAGCATAGCCTGATTGGCTTTCATTTCCGCATCGCCGGGCAGCAGAAACGAAATCTGCCCGTAAGTCAATTTGATCACAATCGAAGCATTGTTGGTATCTTCAGTCTGCACCGCCGCATCGTCCGGGTTAAGCACTTCGAGCTTCACCGCCGGATCAAACGGAATGGGCGTGCCCACGCGGACTTTCAGCGCCTCGATTTTCTTGTCGCGGACGTCCGTCAGCAGCCGCTCGTAAATCTTGGTCGAGTGGACTTGCCCGGTCAAAGCCACCAACTTCACGGGATAGCTTTCCAGCACCCCGACCAGACCGGTGATGTGATCGGCATCGGGATGCGTCAGGAGCAACACGTCGACGTGATCCGCACCCCAGGCTTTCAGCTGCGGGATGATCACCTGGTCAGCCAGAGCGGTCGAGCGCCCGCCGTCGATCAACATGATCGTGCCGTTGGGCGATCGGATCAAAGTTGAATCGCCCTGCCCCACATCGAGAAAGGCAACCGTCAGCGTGCCCTGTCCCGCTGGAATGGGCGGCGTCGACGTCGTTACCGTCGGAATGCAGGCGACCAGCAGCAGCGCTACAATCAAAAGCAACGGAAGCAATCGTTTGGTTATCATCGCAAAATATCCTCCACGCTCAGCCTGGAACTCGCCCCGGCCTTCATCGCCGACAATTGTCGCCGACACTCGGCTACACCGTCACCTGCCGCACCTCAAGGATCATCGGCAGAGCGCGCAATTGCGCCAGCACCTCGTCATTGGTCGGCGCATCGATATTGATGTACGACATGGCCATGCCGCCCGGCTCGCGGCGGCCCATGCGCCACTCGGCGATATTGATATTATTCGCGCCGAGCAGCGTGCCGACTTTGCCGATGACGCCCGGCACATCCTGATTCGATACAATCAAGGCCGGACCGTTGGGCAGCGCATCAATGCGGAAATCATCGAGCAGCACGATGCGCGGCTGCATCTTCAAGAAGAGCGCTCCGCCGATCAAGCGCGTTTCCCTGGTTGAAATCACGCGGCACAGAATCACGTTCGAATAATCTTCCGCCGCCGGATGGCGCGTTTGCGAGACGACGATGCCGCGCTCTTCGGCCAGCCGCGGTGCATTAACGTAGTTTACCGCATCACTGAGGATCGGCGCAAGCAGACCCTTGAGCAACGCGACGGTCAACGGCTTGACGTGCTCCTCAACCTCTTCGCCGCGGAACTCGACTTCGACCCGGCCGATGCGGCCTTGAATCAGCTGCATGTGCAGCGAGCCGATCTTTTCGGCCAGCGACATATACGGCGCAAGCGAGCGATAGTCCACGCCTTCCGCAAACGGCAAATTAACCACGTTGCGGAAGTTTTCGCCGCGCAGCGCATCGATCACTTGTTGAACGATCTGCACCGCGACATCCCGCTGGGCCTCAACGGTATTCGCGCCGATGTGCGGTGTCGCGACCACCTTGTCCAGCGCCAGTAACTGCTTGAGCAAATCGGTTCTGGGCGGCTCGGAACTATACACATCGATGGCCGCGCCTGCGATCTTGCCGGAAACCAAACCGTTATACAATGCCTGCTCTTCAATAATGCCGCCGCGCGCGCAGTTGACCAGGTAAACGCCGTCTTTCATTCTGGCGATCTCGCGCGTGCCGATCATGCCCCGCGTTTCATCCGTCAACGGCGTGTGAACGGTGATGATGTCCGCAGCCGCCAGCAATTCATCGAGGTCACCCACCAGTTGCACGTGAATCCGATCGGCCACTTCTTCAGAAAGGTAAGGGTCGTACGCGATCACTTTCATGCCGAAAGCCTGGCAACGAATGGCGACGCGCGATCCGATTCGCCCCAACCCGATCACGCCCAGCGTTTTGTTGTGCAATTGTACACCGAGGAATTTGCTACGCGTCCACTCGCCGCGTTTAATCGAGGCATTCGCCAGGGGCAGATAACGGCACATCGCCAGCATCAGGGTCAGCGTGAGTTCGGTCGCCGCCAGCGTGTTGGCTTCCGGCGTATTCATCACGAGAATGCCGCGCAGGGTGGCCGCGTCGATATCGACGTTGTCCATGCCGACCCCGGCCCGTCCGGCGACCTTGAGTTCCCTGGCCGCGGCAAACACATCGGCCGTCAACGGCGTACCCGATCGGGTGATGACCGCATCGTACTCGCCGATGATCTCCAGCATTTTTTCGCGCGTGGGCAGTTTCACCACGTCATACTTCACGTCGTGTGCCGCGTCCAACAGCGCCAGTCCGGCCGAGCCAATATCGTCGGTGATGAGAACCTTGTGCATGATACTCCTCGTATTACGTATTCCGTATCGCGTGTTGCGTGTCTGTCATCGACAGAATTCGCAATACGCAATACGTTGGGTTAATTTATGAATTCGTCTATCAAGGCCAGCAGCTCGTCGATATCCCGCCGCTGAATTTCGCCCATGTGCGCGATGCGGAAGGTGCGGCCTTTCAGATTGCCGTAACCGTCCGAGATTTGCATGCCCTTCGACTTTAAGAAGGCGTTGAGCGACTTCACTTCGAGGCCGCGCGTATTCGTCACGCACGTCACCGTCTGCGAGCGATAGCCTTGCTCGGCAAATAGATCGAATCGATCCTGCGCCCACTCACGCACCTGCTTGGCCAGCTGCGCGTGCCGATCGAATCGCGCCGCCAGCCCTTCGGCCAGGATGCGATCCAGCGCCGCATCGAGCGCCCACATCAACGAAATCGCCGGGGTCGATGGCGTCTGATTCTTGATCAGATATTTTTCCAGGTCGACGAAGTCGAAATACAAGCCGCGATTCGGAATCTCTTTCGCTTTTGCCAGGGCACGGTCGGATACTGCCGCAAACGACAAGCCCGGCGGCACGGCCAGGCATTTCTGCGACGAAGTCAGCAACACATCGAGTCCCCAGCCATCGAATTCGATCGGCATGCCGCCCAGCGACGAGACGGCATCGACCATGATCGTTACATCTGGATAACGATCGTGCACCAGCGCGGCAATGTCTTCGATCGGGCTGACGACGCCGGTCGAGGTTTCGTTGTGGACGATCGCCAGCGCATCACAGCCGCCCTTCGCCAACTCAGCGTCGATCAGCTCAGGCTTGACGGCCTGGCCCCATTCAACGTCGAGGCGTGTGGCCTCTTTGCCATTGGCCGCTGCGACTTCATACCAGCGCTGTGAAAATGCCCCATTGACACAGCATAACACTTTGCGGGCGACGCAGTTACGCACCGCCGCTTCCTGCAAGCCGGTGCCGGATGAAGTCGAAATGTAGACACGGCTTTGAGTGAAGAAGACTTGCCTGAGCTTCGACTGAATCTTCGCAAACAACGCCTCGAAGTCCGCGCCGCGATGACCCATCATCGGTCGATTCTGCGCCGCCAGAACGTCAGGGTGAACATCGGTCGGGCCAGGGATAAAAAGTTTCGCCACCGTAATCCTCCATTCGAGATCATTGAACCGCAACCCTGCAAAAGGACGCAGGGCAGGCGAGCGCGAAGTACGCAAAGAAAATAGTGACTGCTCAGGCGTGAGAACCAAAAGCGTTTTGTCCGCATTTTCAAGGGCTGAGCAGTTACGCTGAGACGCATGATTCCACCGTCCATCACGCGGCGGGTGAGATCAGCAATGCGATCGAACGGGCCGTTCAATCGCGCCAGTTCGTCGACGCCCTGGATGGCAGTCAGGGAACTGTCGCAGTCAAAAAGGACGCGCCGGAAAGCAGAAGAATGCAGATGGAAGCTGGTCATGCTGGGGCATAATCATAACACGCAACTCAGATCGCGCAATCCTGCTTCGCCGGCGCCATAGGGTTCTCACAAAGTCAGACTTGGTCGCTGAAACAGCAGCCGCACCGCTAAATCGGGGTGCGCCTCGTAATAGCGCCGAGCCTGAGCTAAATTTGTC
>JADGQE010000001.1 GCA_017882055.1 Thermoflexales bacterium | reverse complement strand
TCCAGGCTGGCCGGATCAGGCGCTGCATTCACAAGACCCATCAAGTGGCTGTAATGATTCAGCGTGGCGATGACGCCGGCGCGATAACCGCGATCCTCGACCAGCACGCCGTCGACGTCGAAGAGCAGGATATGGGTCGTATTCATCGGTTGGCCTTTGAAGTGGATTGGACGCGCTGGATCATTTCGCTTAGCCCGGACGTAATCACCTGTTCGATCGTGCCGGCGCATTGCCGCAGCGGATCGAGGGCCTGCACGCCGGGATCGATCATGTCCCAGGCTTCGCCGATCAGATCGGTTAGCAAATAAGTGCGCGCCGCGGCTTCGGGATAATTCTGCGCCAGCCACTCGACGTGTTCGCCTGCGACGCCCAGGATCAAATCGGCTTGCGCGATCTCGTCGGATGTGATCAAATGCGGGCGGTGGGCGGCGCCGTCGCTATCGCATTCGCGCAAAACTTCGACGACTAACGGGGCGGGAGGCTGCCCGGCATAGACGTCTCGGGTACCGGCGCTGCAAGCGGCGATCCGGCTATCGTAACCGGCAAGCCGCAGATGCTTGCGGGCCAGCGCTTCGGCCATGGGCGAGCGGCAGTAGTTGCCGCTGCAGACAAATAACACGGTCGGGATATGATTCAAAATGCCTTCCTTGACAGAGTTTTGGGTTTGTGGGATTATTATCAACGCGATTCCATAATATGCAAGTTTGATGCTGAAGGAGCAGAACGATGGCGAAGACAGGCGAGAAATCCAAAGAAGAAGCCAAGCGGATGGAGCAGCCGACGAAGCATTTGTGCCACAAGTGCGGCCAGGTCATCACCGTGGGCGATATGTTCCCGATAAAAGACGGCCTGCGCAAGAAGATGATGTTCTATCACAAGAAGTGCTTCTCGTAGGTTCAAACGACCACTTAAACCCCGCCCCAATCGAGCGGGGTTTTTGTTTATTCGGCTTCACCTTTCAGTTTATGTTCCAGCCGTTCCTGGCGGTGTTCCAGCGCCGCCTCGGCTTCATCGCGCGCGAAAGCGTCCGGCAACCTGGCAGCAAGTTTCAATCCCTGCTGTGTCCATTTCAGGGCGCGTTTCAGTTGCCGATCGTGCCATTCGTAGTGCTTGGCCAGTTCGATGCAAGCCTCAACCGCTAAAGTCGTGGCCTGATCGGTAGCCGCTTCCCACAACGGCAGCGCCTCGCTGCGTCGATCGATTTGCTTGTAGATCAGCGCCAGGCGCAGGGCCGCGGCGTGGCGCGTTTCGACATCCTCGGCGGAAGCCATGGCCTGCCGCAGATACGTTTCCGCCTGTTCGATCTGATCCTGATCGGCGTGCCACTTGCCCAGTGCATACAGATCGCCCGCGTTCCGATCGGCGATCTGCGCTTGATCGAATAACTGGATCAAATGCGTCGATAACGTGACCATCGATAAGATGTCATACGTGTTGTGATAGAGCACACGCGGCATCTCGCTGGCATCGCCGGTGCGCAAGTAATCGAAGTACATCTGCGGGATAAGGAAGCCGGGCACATCCGCCTGATCGCGATGCACATCAAGGATGTGGTCTTCGAGTGATGACAGGCGGCAGGATTCCAGCCGATTGCGCCACACGCGCCGCGCGGGCGTGAGCAAATCGAGATGCGGCACGGTTAGAATGCGCGGGCGCAGTCGCTGCAGGGTGAAGCGTGTTTGAAGCAGCGGCAGATCGAAGCCGCGCCCGTTGAATGAAACCACGGCGTCGAATTGATCGAGCCAATCCGCCAGATGCAGCAGGGCGGCCGGTTCCTCGGCCGGGGAACGCAAGAAATATTGCCGGACGGTAAACGCGTTATCTGGATCGAAGGTGCCGACGCCGATTAGAAAGGCCAGTGTGCCCGTGCCGCCGGCCAGTCCGGTTGTTTCGGTATCGATGAAAGCAGCGCGGCGCAGATGCAGACCCTCACCCTGAACCCCTCTCCCGGAAGGCGAGGGGCGTTCGGTGAGTTGTGCGGCGACGCTCGGTGATTGCGATAGTGCCGCTCCCAGCGCGTATCGTCCGTGTGCGTGGTCGGGTGCGTAGCGTTCAGCGTGAACGAAAATCGGGCCGTAGTCCGTCTCGATGACTTCGCCGTCGATCAGTGCTTCGAGACCGGCGTGAAGTGTGCGTTTGGGCTTCGAGGTGACGTGGGCGGCGCCCTTGTGCACGCCGAGTTTGCGGAGACGATCGCGGATGTCGGTGCTCATAGGGTCAGCTGGTCGCTTCGCGTGGATGATTGGTCAATTAGAGTGAATTCCAGTTTTGATGTACACCAGTGTCATTCCGAGCGAAGCGAGGAATCTCTGCGATAGTCGTAGAGACCCTGCCCATGTCCGCCGCATTGCGGCGGTGGGCCGCCAGGCGTCGCTATGCTCAGGGTGACATTGTAAACCAATTAGGAATCTGCCGTAGTGACGAAGTCTCTGATCACTCGATGAAACTTCTCAGGCTCTTCGATCAAGGCGAAGTGGCCGGAATCTTCGAAGATTTCCAATCGGGCTTGCGGAATGTGCTTGACCATTTCTTCCGCCATGGCGACGTTGGTGATGAAATCATGCCGCCCGACGATGACGAGCGTCGGCACTTTGACCTGGCTTAACTGTGAACGCAGATCCATCGTCGGCGCTTCACGTTCGTTGAAACACTTCAACGGCGCAAGGCGGATCGGCAGATCTTTCGTGCGCGCATGATAGGCTTCTTCACGCGCGCCAAAGTGCTTGAAGTAAAACTTCATCTCGCCTGACCACAACCTGGCCATATCCTCGTCGGTCTGATAATCGCCCGCCCATTCTTTTTGCAGCGCGGCGAACGACGCCTCGAACCAGGGTTGAGATTTGAATTCCTTGACGGCGGCTTCAAGGTCGTTGAGGAATTCGCCGAAATAGGCCGCCGTATCGAGCAAAATCAGTTTCGACAGCGAGTCAGGGTAAGTGGAGGCAAATTGCTGCGCGATCATGCCGCCATGCGACCAGCCCAGCACGATCGGCTGATCAAGTCCAAGATGTTGGCGCAGCGCTTCCACATCGGCGGCGTAGTTGGGCAACAAATAGTCGGCGTCACTCGGGGCCGGATCGGACAAACCCGATCCACGCGGATGCATGGCGATGATCGTTACGAACTGATCGATCCGGGCGAAATCATCC
This sequence comes from Thermoflexales bacterium, assembly GCA_017882055.1. Classification (GTDB taxonomy): domain Bacteria; phylum Chloroflexota; class Anaerolineae; order Fen-1058; family Fen-1058; genus JADGQE01. The sequence goes on along the minus strand of JADGQE010000001.1, from coordinate 32,867 downwards.
CAGCAGCGCGCATCGAAGCCCGGTCCGCCGGAGATCGCAATCAGCGCCGGGCCGGTGCCTCGAAGCGTGTAGTGAATGCGGATTCCGTTTAGAACCGCGTCATGTTCACCAAGTGTCATCGTCGTTTTCCTGAAGTGGAGGATGCTCAAATGATACCACACTGTTTCTGGTCGATATTGAGTCTGTGTGATTCGAGTGTATCGATCGGGGGGCGGAGCGTTGTCTAGAGCCGCCGCTCAAAGCAGCTGCGTGGAATTTGCCCCAACCCGTTGCTGCATCCGATTAAATCAACACCGACACCGCCAGTGCCCAAACGGTTTTCAGCGAAGGTATTGCGTTATGAGCAGGATATGTTACCCTCAAAGGGTAAGTAGCGCTGGGTTGGATTGAGCCGCCGTAAGAGATTAGCCGATTCAAAAAGGGAGACACCCATGAAATGGATTACGCGTTCTCATGTGCATGTCGATCGAGTTGCCTGTCCCTGGTTGATTACGCGCTTCATCGACAATGAAGCGGAGTTCTTGTTTGTGCCGAAGAATCAAATCGAAAAAGCAGTGGCCGAAACCGGTGCGATCCCGTTCGATGCACCCGGCGTCGAGTTGGGCCATCACGAAGGCCGCTGCTCATTCGAGTCCATCATAGCCAAATATGGGCTGGTTGACCCCGGTCTGTTGCGGCTGGCAAAGATCGTCCACGCGGCCGATGTCGCAGCTGACATCGACACCGATCCGATTGCGCGTGGGTTGGAAGCCATCGCCTCGGGCTATAGCCTGCGCTATCCCGAAGACGAAGAAAACCTGGCGCGGCAATTTGAAGTATACGATGCGCTGTATGCCTGGTGCCGCTTGCAAGCAGCGAAAGGTCAATAGCATTTGGCCGCGTCCAACTCTTCAGCCGCGCTGACATTCGACGGCCGTCTCCTCTTTGGCACGCGCATCGCCCGCCTGTTTGCCTACGGTTTTCTGTCGGTCGTGCTGGTGCTGTATCTCACGCAGGCCGGACTGAGCACCGATTCGATTGGTTTGCTGTTGACGCTGACGCTGATCGGCGACACGGCCATCTCGTTGTGGCTCACCACCTCGGCCGATCGCATTGGCCGCAAGCGCATGTTGATTATCGGCGCGGGCTTGATGATCTTCGCCGGTGTGATCTTCGCGCTGACGAAAGATTTTGCGTTGCTGCTCATTGCCGCCACGATTGGTGTGATCAGTCCCAGCGGCAACGAGGTTGGTCCGTTCTTGTCGATCGAGCAGGCGGCGTTGTCGCAGATTGTGGCGGGCAATCGGCGTACACACGTCTTTGCCTGGTACAACCTCGTCGGCTCGTTCGCCACGGCGACTGGCGCGTTATGCGGCGGCGGATTGGCGCAGGTCTTGCAGAGTAGAGGGTTGCCGCCACTTGATAGTTACCGGGTCATTGTGATTGGTTACGCGGCAGTTGGATTGCTGCTGATGATCCTGTTTACCCGATTGTCGTCGAATGTGGAAGTGCATCAACCTTCTCCCAATCCACTCCCTTCACCCCGCATGAGGGTCGGCCTGCATCGCTCGCGCCGCGTCGTCTTCAAATTGTCGGCGCTGTTTTCAATGGATGCCTTCGCGGGCGGCTTTGTGGTGCAAAGTTTTGTGGCCTATTGGTTCAGCCTGCGCTTCAACGTCGAACCGGCGGTGCTGGGCAGCATCTTCTTCGGCGCGAATATCCTGGCCGGCATCTCGGCGTTGACGGCCGCGCGGGTCGCGGCCCGGATTGGGCTCATCAACACGATGGTCTATACGCATATCCCGTCAAACATCCTGTTGATGCTCGTGCCGCTCATGCCCAATTTGCCGCTGGCGATCTTGATGCTGCTGCTGCGCTTCAGCATCTCGCAGATGGATGTGCCGGCGCGTCAATCGTATACGCTGGCGGTTGTGACGCCCGACGAGCGATCGGCCGCAGCCGGTGTCACGAGTGTGGCGCGCACGACGGGCGCGTCGCTCGCACCGATCTTCACCGGCGCGCTGCTGGGCAATCCGTTGTTGTTGAATGCGCCGTTCTTCATTGCAGGTGGCGTGAAGATCGTTTACGATCTCTTGTTGTATCGCAGTTTTCGATCGATTAAACCGCCGGAAGAACGGGTATAATCTGATGAAGTATTTTCGCTCCATCTCTCCATCCCTCATTCGATCGGGAGATAGGGAGACGGAGAGACGGGGAGAAGGAGAGACGATGAAGATTCTGTGTGTAGACATTGGCACGGGCACGCAGGACATCTTGCTGTACAATAGCGACCAGGAGATCGAGAATTGCCTGAAGCTGGTGATGCCCTCGCCGACGCTGCGGGTGGCGCGTGAAGTGAAACAGGCCACGCGTGCAGGCCGCTCGATCATTTTGACCGGCGTCACGATGGGCGGCGGGCCGAGTCACTGGGCGGTGATGGATCACATCAAGGCGGGTCACAAAGTATATGCGACGCCTGAAGCCGCGCGCACCTTCGACGATGAGTTGGACAAAGTCGAGCGGATGGGCATCGCCGTCATCGCCGAAGAAGAAGCCCGGCGGCTGGATGAATCTGATCAATTGATTTCGCTGCGTGACTTTGATTTCGACGCCATCCGATCGGCTTTCACGGCCTTCGGGATCGATCTCAAGCCTGATGGCCTGGCGCTGGCCGTGTTCGATCACGGCAACGCGCCCGCCGGTTATTCCGATCGGCAGTTCCGGTTCGATTATCTTGAGGAACGTATTCGTGTCGAGAATCGTTTGTCGGCCTTTGCCTACAAGCGCGGCGAATTGCCGCCGAACCTCACTCGCCTGCAGGCGGTTGAGGCCACGGCGGATTTCGACGGCGAAGTGCTGTTGATGGACACAGCCCCGGCCGCCGTACTGGGCGCGCTGCTCGATCCGAATGTGGTCCAGCACGAACAGTTAATCGTCTCGAATGTTGGCAACTTCCACACGCTGGCGTTTCGATTGGGGCCGGGCGGCATCGAAGGTCTGTTCGAGCATCACACCGGCGAGATTACACTCAGCCAACTCGACGGCTTCATCGACAAATTGATCGAGGGCACGCTGCAGCATCGCGAAGTGTTTGACACGCAGGGACATGGCGCGCTCGTGTTCAATCGCGAGCCGATGTCTACCGCCGATCGGTTTGTCACCATTGTCGGTCCGCGTCGATCGCTGCTGCGTGATTCGAGGCATCGACCGTATCTGGCCGTGCCGTTCGGCGACATGATGATCGCAGGCTGCGTCGGCTTGCTGCGCGCCTACGCCGATCGGTATCCCGAGCACGCCGATCTGATCTTCGACTCGCTGCGTGGATCGATCCGTTCTGCGCCGTGGGATTTGTTGTAATCCGCAGCCGTGCGAGGTTGAAGTGGCAGTGCTTGCGGCGGTCTATCGGTTGTGCTAGACTACTAAGCGTGAAGTTACATACTTGAATGAGGTGAGATCATATGGCATTGCAAGTTGGCGTTATAGCGCCCGACTTTGAACTGCCGGCGTCGGGCAATCGCATGATCAAGTTGAACGAATATCGCGGCCAGAAGAACGTGCTGCTGGCGTTTTACCCGTTCACGTTTAGCCCGGTGTGCAGTTTGCAATTGCCGGGTCTCCAGGAGAACCTGCCGCGCTTTCAAAGCCTGGATACCGAAGTGCTGGGTATCAGCGTGGACAGCAAGCACAGCAGCGAAGCATTCGCCACGCATCTGAAGCTGGAGTTTCCGCTGCTGAGTGATTTCAATAAAGAAGTGACCAAAGCCTACGGCGTGCTGCGCGAAGGCGGCTTTGCCGAACGGGCGTTGTTCGTGATCGACAAAAGCGGCCAGATTGTTTACGCGCACGTGAATGCGATCGGCGAAGTGCCCGACAACAATCCGGTGTTCGAGGCGCTGGAAAAATTGAAGTAACTGATCGACTCAGGCTGCCCGCGTTATAACGGGCAGCCTTTTTATTGTACGCCTCACCCTCACCCACGCGCTAGCGCGCAGCCTCTCCCTGAAAGGGAGAGGGAGACTCTGCAAGGTGACTTATGCTCACAACCGTCGAGAAGATACTCTTTACGTTGTTGGCCTTGGCTTCGGCCTATGCGGCTTATCGCGCCGCCGATCGAATCATCCGCATCATCCGGCGCGGCACGGGCAGTCTGGCAACCGATCACTTCGGCTCACGCTTGCGTGCCGGTCTTAGTGTCTTTGTCACGCAGCGCACCGTGTTGAAGCGCCGTTTGTGGCCGAGCATCGCCCACGCCTTCATCGCCTGGGGCTTCACGTATTATCTGCTGGTCAACGTCGGTGATGGCTTGCAGGCGTTCTTCTCCGGCTTTGTTTTCCTGGGAACCGACCTCATCGGCAATCTCTATCGTCTGATCGCCGATCTGTTGACCGTGGGCGTGCTGGTTGGCATGGCGTCGATGTTGCTGCGCCGATTGGTCAAGGGCCAACACATCTTCGGCTTTAACAAAAACACGCTGTTGCATCCCAAAGCGGCATTCGGCATCAAGCGCGATTCGTTGATCGTTGGATTGTTCATTCTGTTCCATGTCGGTTCGCGGTTCCTGGGCGAGAGTACCCAGATTGCACAGCGTGGTTCTTTACTCTGTGTTGGGTGTCGTGTCGGCGATCCATGGCAGCCCTTCGCTACTTTTCTAAGCCAGATATGGTCCGTGCCGCATGAGACGCTCATATTTTTCCAGCATTTCTTCTTTTGGTGCGCGCTCGGATCGATTCTGCTGTTCGTGCCCTACTTCCTCTACTCGAAGCACATCCATATCTTCTTCGCGCCGTTGAACTTCATGCTCAAGCCCAGGCGCAAATCGATGGGCGAATTGAGCAAGATCAACTTCGACGACGAAAGCCTTACACAATTCGGCGCGGCGAAATTGGAGCATCTGTCGCAGCCGCAGTTGATGGATGCCTACGCCTGCATCATGTGCAATCGCTGCCAGGATGTCTGCCCGGCCAACCACACTGGCAAGGTGCTGTCGCCGTCGGCGCTGGAGATCAACAAGCGTTATCAGATCAATCAAGAAGGCGCGAAGTTGGCGGCAGGCAAAGAATCGGAAGTGAGCCTGCTCGATTTTGCTATCAGCGCCGAAGCGGTGTGGGCGTGCACGACTTGCGGCGCGTGCGTCGAGGTTTGCCCCGTCAACAACGAGCCGATGCGCGACATCCTCGATATCCGCCGCAACCTGGTCCTGATGGACAATCAATTCCCGCCGCAGTTGCAGCCAGCCTTCCGTGGCATGGAGCGCACCGGCAACCCGTGGAATATCTCGCCCGAATCTCGAATGGACTGGGCGAAGGGACTCAGCGTGCCTACGATCGAGCAGAACCCGGAGCCGGATATTTTGTGGTGGGTGGGCTGCGCGCCATCGACTGATGCTCGCGCGCAAAAGACGGCGCAGTCGTTCGCGAAGATTCTGAACGCGGCTGGTGTGAACTTTGCGGTCTTGGGCAAGAACGAACGCTGCACCGGCGATTCGGCGCGGCGCGCAGGCAACGAGGCTTTGTTCTTCGAGTTGGCAACGGGCAATGTCGAGATGTTGAATGAAATCGCGCCGAAGCGCATCGTGACGACGTGCCCGCATTGCCTGCATACCCTATCGAATGAATACCCGGCGTTCGGTGGCAACTACACCGTGATTCATCACACGCAGTTGATCGAAGAACTGTACGCGCTGGGTAAACTCAAGCCGTATGAAGCGGCGCGAGCCGATGTGACCTTCCATGATCCCTGCTACCTCGGTCGGCACAATCAAGTTTACGATGCGCCACGCAACGTATTGCATTCGACCGGCGCGTCGATCACCGAACTGCCGCGTCATCGCAATAACTCGTTCTGCTGTGGCGCGGGCGGCGCGCAAATGTGGAAGGAAGAGGAGCATGGCCGCGAACGCGTCAGCGCCAATCGTTTTGCGGAAGCAATGGCGACGGGCAAGGATACGCTGGCCGTCGGCTGCCCGTTCTGCATGGTCATGCTGACGGATGCGGCCAAAGCGGCTAAGAGTGAGATGCAAGTCAAGGACGTGGCGGAGATTGTGGCGGAACAGTTGTAATGCGTGAGGCAGCGAATAGGCAACGAATAGGCAACGAATAGGCAACGGATAAACGGATGACGCAATACACATTCGTTTATCCGCTGCGGTGCGTTTGGTTTAACTCCGGTATTTGTCGTGGAGGAACCTATGGCCGATGAAACTTATCGCAGCGGGTGAGAGGCTTTCAGCGGATGTAAAACGGATAAACGGACGTGAACGGATAGCATCCGTTTATCCGAGTGCGAATCATCCGTTGAAGACTGCTTTCCATTCGCCCGCACGAATGCCAACTCACCGCAGGGTTGCAGAGAAGGTGATACAATCTCAGCGACTCTGCGCTTTATTCTCCGACACATGGAAAGTGATATGACCATTCAACTCGAAACGATCCCGCTGGGCAAAACCGATGTGCGCATCACTTACGAGGGTCGCCCCTACGCTGTTCATCAGTCATTCACCAGCGCGAAAGCGTCAAACAACGCTGTGCTATAATTCTTGTGGAATGAGACGCGAAGATTGTCGGGAGGGTGACGATGAATACCTTCGAATCCATTTATCAGGATCAAATCAAACGGCTGCCCGCAATTGAACGTTTGCGCCTGGCACGATTAATCATGGACGACCTGGCCGAGTCCGCGTCTGGTTGGGTGGTGGATTCAAATGACGCCTGGAGCCAGCAGGATTTATATGATTTGAGCCGGGCGTCCGCTGGCGCGCAGTGATTCGTAATGCCTACTATCTGTATCTTTGACGGAATCAAGATCATGTTGTTTTACCGTGATCATTTGCCACCGCACTTTCATGCGGAACATGGCGATGAAGCAGCGGAAGTTAGCATTGACCCGATCATGATCTTGGAAGGTTCACTCTCGCGGAACGTGCGAGCCAAAGTATTCGAATGGGCGGCCATTCATCAGGCTGAACTCCGCGCGAACTGGGAACTGGCGCGTGGCCATCAGCCGTTGCATTCCATTGAGCCGCTGGATTGAAGCGAGGTCAAGATGATCATTCATGTGACCCAGGTTAAAGTCGTCGGCCCTTTCTCACTCGAAGTGGCTTTTGATGATGGTGCTCGCAAGCGCGTCAACCTGCGCCGCGAATTGTATGGCCCGATCTTTGAGCCGTTGCGCGACCCGGACTACTTTGCCCGTGTCTACCTCGATCCCGACTCACGCACGATAACCTGGCCAAACGGAGCGGACTTCGCGCCAGACTTTCTATATCAACTGGAGGCTGAGCCGGCTGCGACCGCTGCAATGGCTTGATGGAGACCTCCGGTTTCTGAGACGATTAAACTGAGTGACGAGTGATTCCAAGGCTTACTCGTCACTTTTCATTCAAAGGAGAAATATGACCATTCAACTCGAAACGATTCCGCTGGGCAAGACCGATGTGCGCGTCACTCCGCTGGGACTGGGCGTGTGGCAGTGGGGGGATACGATGATGTGGGGCTACGGCAAATCGTATGGCGACGCCGATCTACGACCGGTATACGATGCCACCTTAGCGGCGGGCATCAACTTCATCGACACCGCCGAGATCTATGGCCGCGGCCGCTCGGAGACGGTGGTGGGTGGCTTCATGCGTGACACGCAGACGCGCGATCAGATCGTCCTCGCTACCAAGTTCGCGCCGCTGCCGTGGCGCTGGGGTGGCGGCAGTTTGCTAAACGCGCTGCACAACAGTTTGAACCGATTGGGCGTCTCGAAAGTAGACTTGTATCAAGTTCACTTCCCGTATTCGCTGATCTCGGTCGAAACGTGGGCGAATGCGTTGGCCGATGCGGTTCAGCAGGGCCTCACGCGCACGGTCGGCGTGTCGAACTACAACGTCCAGCAGACCATGCGGGCGCACGCGGCCCTGGCGAAGCGCGGTGTTCCGCTGGCGTCGAATCAAGTCGAATACAGTTTGCTCGATCGCAAGCCGGAGACGAGCGGCCTGATGAAGGTGTGCGGCGAGCTTGGCGTGACGATCATCGCTTACAGCCCGATTGCTAAAGGCATCCTGACCGGCAAGTACACGCCCGATAATGTTCCGCCCGGCCGCCGCAGCCGCCAGTACAACCGCGAATATCTGAGCAAGGTCCAACCGTTGATCGGCTTGATGAAGGAAGTTGGGCAGGGGCATGCGGGCAAGACGCCGTCGCAAGTCGCGTTGAACTGGGTGATGTGCAAAGGCGCGGTACCCATTCCGGGCGCGAAGAATCTGCGGCAGGCGCAGGAAAACTTCGGGGCGTTGGGTTGGAAGTTGAGTGAGGACGAAGTGGCGGCGTTGGAAAAGGCGAGTGCGCAGGTGAGCAGTAATTAGTAATCAGTGGTCAGTCGTCAGTGGTCGGGAGTCAGTCACTCAGAGATCGGGCTGCAATCTGAGTGGTTTCCGAGTTGATTTACGGTGTCACCCCGAGCATAGCGAGGGGTCTCTACGACAATAGTAGAGATTCCGCCCATGTCCGGTGCAGTGCGCCGGTGGGCCGCTAGGCGTCGCTACGCTCGGAATGACACGCCCGTAAACGAAACTGGAATTTGCTATCAAATCAGAAATCATCAATGACCGATATTTCTCGCATTCAATTGACTGCCAATGCAATCCAGTGCAACATCGAAAAAGTCATCGTCGGCAAGCCGCAGACGATCGAGCTGTTGTTAGCTGCTTTGCTGACGCAGGGCCACGTGCTGATCGAAGACGTGCCCGGTCTCGGCAAGACGATGCTGGCCAAGTCGCTGGCGAAGTCACTCGGCTGCTCGTTTCAGCGGGTGCAGTTCACGCCCGATCTGCTGCCGTCCGACATCACCGGCGTCAACGTCTTCAATCAGAAGAGCAGTGATTTTGAATTTCGCGCCGGGCCGATCATGGCGCAGATCGTGCTGGCCGACGAGATCAATCGGGCCGGGCCGCGCACCCAATCGGCGCTGCTGGAAGCGATGGAAGAGCGGCAGGTCACGGTCGACGGTGTGACGCGATCGATCCCGCTGCCCTTTCTCGTCATCGCCACGCAGAACCCGATCGAACTGGAAGGCACGTTTCCTTTGCCTGAAGCGCAGCTCGATCGATTTTTGATGCGCCTCTCTATCGGCTATCCCGAACTCGAAGACGAGCGCGAAGTGCTGCGCCGCTTCCGTGAGGTCGATCCATTGACTGAACTGAAGCCGGTCGTGTCGGGCGAAGAAATCGTGGCGTTGATGGCGATGTGCCGCAGCGTGTATGTCAGTCCCGCCATCGAAACATACATCCTCGGCCTGGTGCGGGCCACGCGCGAAAATGCGGCACTGTCACTGGGCGCCAGTCCGCGCGGATCGCTGGCGCTGTATCACACCGCGCAGGCCCTGGCCGCGATTCGCGGCCGATCGTTCGTCGTCCCCGATGATGTCCAGCCGCTCGTGATTCCAACGCTGGCGCATCGATTGATCCTCTCCAGCCAATCGAGGCTGCATGGCAAAGCGCTGTCGGCCGTTTTACGCGAAGTGATCGAGCATGTTCCGGTTCCCGTGGAAGAAAGTTGGTCTGAACCCGTCTAACGTTGCGCCGGATGGCCGCAGTTTGCCATCACGCGATTTGACCGACAGTGGTGGCCTGGCACGCCGCCTTGGCCGGATCATGCTCGTCGTGTTGCTGATCCTGAGTCTCCTCGTTCACAATCCCATGCTCTTTTTGCTCGATGTGCTGGTGTTGATCGCGTTGGGCACGTCGTGGCTGTGGGGCCGCTACTGCCTGGCGGGTGTCAGCTATGCCCGCAGCTTTCAGAACGAGCGCTTGTTCTTCGGCGAAGAAACCGATCTGTGGATCGAAGTGGTCAATGCCAAGCCGCTGCCGTTGACGTGGTTCAAAGCCGAGGATGAGTTTCCGAAAGAACTCAAAGTTCAGCGCGTGGAATGGGGTTACTCTAGCAACCTGCTGCGACGGACGATGGTTAATCTGTATAGCCTGCGCTGGTACGAACGAGTGCGGCGGCGCTATCGGGTGGTGGGCAATCGGCGCGGCGTGTACGACATCGGGCCGGTGAGTATCTCGTCCGGCGATCTGTTTGGCTTTCGCCGCCGCCAGGCCGATCTCGATCAGCAGCAGACGTTGCTGGTTTATCCGAAGATCGTGCCGCTGGAACGATTGGACTTGCGCGCTGCGCGGCCGCTGGGTGAATTCAGCGCCGAGCGGCGCATCGTCGAAGATCCGCTGCGTTTGGCCGGCACGCGCGATTATCAACCCGGCGATAGCATTCGGCACATCCATTGGAAAGCGACGGCGCGGCGGAGTCTGCTGCAAACCAAAGTGTTCGATCCGAGTGCGTCGCAGCACCTGGTGATTTGCCTTAACACGCAAACGCTCGAACGGCTGTATGAAGGGACTGTCGTTGACTTCCTTGAGACGGCGATTGTCGTGGCGGCTTCGGTCGCGCACGCCGGCCTCGATGCGCGCCGATCGGTCGGGCTGTCGGCCAATAGCGCGATCCGCAATGCGGAGCAGTGGCTGCATCTACCCGCGTCGCGGCATGATCTGCAGCAGATGCGCATTCTCGAAGCGCTGGCGCAGTTGAATGCTCAACCCCTGTTGTCATTTGAAAACCTGCTGCGACTTGAAGCGCCGCAGCTGCCTTACGGTGCGACGCTGCTGGCCGTCTCGCCGATCGTGACCGAGCCGATCCTGACGGCGTTGCTCGACTTGCGGCTGGCCGGTCATCCGGTGGCCTTGATTGTTGTTGGCCGCCAACCCGATCGGCCGGTGCCGCCCGAACTGCCGATGCAGTGCGTGCTGGAAAACTGGACTGAACTGAAGTCGCTGGACTTTACCTTTGGTCGTCAGTCATCAGCGATATGAATGATCGCCTAATGTGCAACTCTTTTTGTGGTGTCATTCTGAGGCGCTTTTTGCCGAAGAACACATGCGGTGCAGTGCTCCCGTCTCTGCGCCGCTCAGCACCGGATGCTGACTGTGGTAGAGACCCTTCGCTCTGCTCAGGGTGACATGACTATTCTCTTTCGAAAGAGTTGCACATTGCGTGAATGATCTTGTCACGCTGATGACTGAACACTGATTGCTGAATGCTGACTGCTGAGTGCTGAATGCTCAAACGATCTAATCTGGTTCAATCGATTCTGTTGCCCACTGCCATCGCGATCTTGATCGCGGCGTGGCTGGGGCCGTGGGCACGCTGGATCATTCGAGCGACCGGGCGCGATGCTTCGAGTCCTGCGCCGTCATCCCTGGCGATTGCGCTGGTGATCCTTCTTGCGACCTTTATCACGCGCTACGTGAACGGCGAGCGGCGCGCGAGGCTTCATCCCAAAGCATTGATCGTCGTAGCCGGATTCGTCGCGATCTTTGGCGCGGCGTGGTTGACCTACGGCGATCGTTTCCCGTTCGATTATGCGCGCGGCCTGATCGATTGGCAGAATTCCATCGCGCCCGAATTGATTGTGCTGATCGCCATCGCGCTGGCGTGGTGGCGCGGCATCTTGCTGGGCCGCGTGCAAACACTCAGCGACGAGACGCTGGAACGCACGTTTTACAACGGCATTGCCGCCCTGGCTTTGCTCCTGATCTTCAATAACTATACGCAGTTTGTACCGTCCGCCGATATGTTGCTTTCGGTGCTAGCCTTTTTTGCCATCGCGCTGAGTGCCTTGACGATCTTCAACATCGAGCATACACGTCTGCGGCAGATCGAACCGGCCAGTCCGCGGGCGACGTTCAACCGTCACTGGCTGGCGACGATTGCGGCCGTCGTGGGCGCAATTTTGCTCGGCGGGCTTAGCCTGACCGGCATCATCTCGCCCGAAACGCTCAATCGATTTATCGAGATTGTTCGTCCGTTGATCGAATCTCTCGGCGGGGCCGTCGTGGCGATCCTCGCTGCGCTGTTCGCCGCCTTGTTTTGGCTGGTGACGCCGCTCATCCCCATCCTCCAGGCGATTGCCCGGCTGCTGCTCAAGGCCGTCATGGGCGGACTATCCGTGCTGCACTCGCTGGGCTTAATGGTCGATCAACTCAAGGCGCAGAAGCAGATCGATAGTTTTCTTAACTCGCCCGAATTCTTCACGCTGACGCGCGGCGTGACGGTGCTGGTGGTTTTACTTATTTTTGTGGTCATATCGATCTGGGCGTTGCGCCGCTGGGATCGAGCGCGCAAGAAAGAGCTGGATGAAACACGCGAAAACATCGCCACACGCCAACTGCTGCTCGATCAACTCCGGGCGTTGTTGGCCCGCTTCAGGTCCCGCCCGGCCACGCTGCCGCCGCAGCCTTATTTAGGGCTGAGCGGCCCGGCGGATGATCCGCGCCTGATCGTTCGCCGCACCTATCAATTGATGTTGGATTGGGCGCGATCGATGGGCTATGCTCGCTTCCCTTATCAAACGCCATCGACCTATGCTGACGCATTGACCGCGGCGATGCCCGAGTCGCGCGAGCCGATTGCGGCGTTAACCGCAACCTATGTGCGCGCCCGTTACGCCGTCGATCCGGTTCCGCCCGATGATGCCCGCCTTGCTCAGGCATCCCTCATTCGTTTACAAACCAGCAATGTATCTTCTCAATAAGCGGGGGCGGCTCCCATGCCGCCAGTTGCCGAGCGTGGGAGCCCGGCCTGCTGGCCCCGGAATGTTGAGAAGATATCCAGCAATGTGATAAAATCCACCTTAACAAATCAGACTTGGTCGGCTCCTTAAACCCAATACTGTTTAGTTTAGCCGTAGCATCGGGCCTCGTGCCCGCCCACAAGGGGCTAAACTACGCTTATCTAAACAGTATTGCCCTTAAACCTGCCAAGTCTAGCTAATGCGGATCGGGCGTACGCGCATGTCACTGGACAACTTGTTACCTATTCTACTGCCTGTTCTTGTTGTACTCATCTTGCTTGTACTCATTGTGCTGCTGTTGCGTCGATCGCGCCGGCGTGCGGTGCAGCGGGCGGCGGCCAGGCGCGCCAGGGCTAAGGTTTCTTCTGCGCCTGCGACGCCTGATGAAGACGAACAGTTGATTGCCAGCCTGACAGCCAGTGCTCATCCCACTGTGTCCATGGCTGTGCCCGAGCCGACGTCTAAGCGTTTGCCTGAAATTCCAGTTCCCCCGCCAGTTGCCCCCGAACCGCCGCCGGTGCCAAAGATCACACCGCCTTCGAGTGCGAGTCGTACCGCTGACAAGATTCACATTCTGGTGGTCGACGATCATCGCGGCACGCGCGAAAACATCAGCCGCCTGATCGCCTTCGAGCCGGACATGGAAGTCATCGGTCAGGCCTACAATGGGCGCAAGGGCCTGGAGCTGGCGCTCGAGCTGCAGCCCGAGATCGTGATGATGGACATCAACATGCCGGATATGGACGGTATCACGGCGACGCGCGAGATGTCGATTCGAGCGCCCTATTGTCAGGTCATCATGATGTCGGTGCAGATCGAGCGTGAGTACATGCGCAATGCCATGCTGGCCGGCGCGCGTGATTATCAGACTAAGCCGTTCACTGGCGACGAATTGATCAACTGCATCCGGCGTGTCTATCAGGCTGCGCGGCCGAATTACCAGCAGATCAAAGCGGCTGGCACCGCGGCTACCATATCGGCGGCCTCGACCGAAGTGGCAATCGTGACTGGCCCGATCAACGTGCCCGACGTGCCGGTCTTCGCAGTGTACAGCCCGCGCGGCGGTTCGGGTAAATCAGCCATTGCGATCCACCTGGCGGTGGCGCTGGAACATGAACATCCCGGTGTGGTATTGATCGATGCTGATTTGCAATGGGGCGGCATTCCCATTGATCTGAACATGCCGCCCACCGCTACGATCGAAAATCTGATTCCCAGGGGCCGGCCCGAGCCTGATCTGCTGCCGGATACGTTGCTGCCTCATTCCTCCGGCATCAAATTGCTGCTGGCCCCCCAGAAGCCGGAAATGGCCGCTCTCATCACGGCCAATACGATGATTCAGGTCATCCGCACTGTCAAGTCGCAGGCGTCGGCGATTGTGATCGATACGCCCAGTTATCTGACTGATCACAACCTGGCGGTGATGGAAGCGGCCGATCTGACGCTGCTCGTCATCACGCCCGATCTGCCGTCGGTGAAGAATGCCAGATTGTTTCTCGACCTGGCTTTTGCGCTGGATCTCAAGCCTGATCGCTTCGCGCTGGTGATCAATCGCGCGACGGTGCCGGGCGGTTTGCCGCCCCAACAAATCCAAAAACTATTCACGCTGCCGCATATCTATACGATTCCTGATGATCCCAAAATGCCGCTGTCCGGCCTCAAGGGCGTAGCGATCTATCAACTCAGCCCCACGGCGCCGTCCGGTATCGCCATCGCGCAGATGGCGCATCAGGTCTGGCAGTATACCGCCGCGCCCGCGCCGGTCGAAGCGCCTGCCCCGCCCAAATAAGCGACTTCCAGCTGATATAATTGAATAGCGAGAAAGCGGAATGTGAATCTCGATCCGACATTCCGCGTTTGTTTTGAACAGGGAGGAGATTTCGTGAGTGACACTGTTTTGATCGCCGGTGCGACGGGTGGCCTGGGCCAGCATATTGTGCAGAAGTTGCTGCGCATCAACCAGCGGCGCGCAACACGACGTTTGAAGTTGTCGAAACAGATGGAACTCTGCCGGCTGATTGGGCTAATTTCTTTGCAGCGTTGAAGAGCGCTGGGACTGATTGAACGATAGAGATACTGAATCGAGTGGCAATACTACAAAGACAAATATGCCGAACTCGCGTCGGTGCGTTATCCAAAAGGACTGAAGCGGATCGCGTAGCCCGTGTGTCTTTCGATTTTCAATCGATTTGCGGTATACTTTTATTACAACTCAGCCAAAGTTGTCTGCGCATGAGAGGGGCGATTTATGCGCGGATCCATCAGTCAGGGGGAAACATCTATGGTCATGACGGTCGCTGAAACTGCGCCGCGGACACTCGACGGCTTGCCCGCCGAGTTGTTGTTGGACATGTATTACGCGATGCTCCGCGCGCGCCGCCTGGACGAACGCTGCTGGTTACTCCATCGCCAGGGTAAGATCGCTTTCCACATTTCCGGTATGGGCCACGAAGCCGCGCAGATCGGCATCGCCTTTGCGATGCGGCGCGGTGAAGATCATTTCCTGCCATACTATCGCGACCTGGCGATGGTTCTGGCCTGTGGCCTGACGTCGCTCGACGTCATGCTGGGCGTGTTCGGCAAGAAGGACGATCCCAGTTCGGGCGGGCGCCAGATGCCCGAACATTTCTCATTGCGTTCCAAAAACATTTATAGCGTCTCCAGCCCGGTTGCGACGCAAGTTCCACAAGCGGCCGGCGTTGCGCTGGCCGAAAAATTGAAAGGCGGCGATCGCGTGGCCGTGACTTGCCTCGGCGAAGGCTCGACCAATCAAGGCGATTTTCACGAAGCCTTGACCTGGGCGGGAGTGCATCAGCTGCCGTTGATTGTCGTGGTGGAGAACAACGGCTACGCGATCTCGGTGCCGATGGTGCAAGAGATGGCGATCTTGCACGTGTCCGATCGGGCCGGGGCATACGGCGTGCGCGGTGTAACCGTCGACGGGCTTGATCCGATTGCGACGTATAAAGCAGCCAAAGAATCGATCGACATTGCGCGAGCGGGCAGGGGCGCGACGTTGTTTGAAGTGCGCGTCGTGCGATTGACGCCTCACTCCTCCGACGACGACGATACGACGTATCGATCGAAAGAAGACAAGGTCACGTTGAAGGCTTCTGATCCGCTGCCGAAGTTCAGAGAGCATTTGATGCAGGCCGGTATTTTGACGGATCAGCAGGACACCGAATTCGGCGCCAAAGCCATGGCCGAAGTCGATTACGCGCATCAGACCGCTGAAGCCGCGCCATATCCGGATGTCGAGTGGGGGGCAGGGCCGGTGTATGCTCCGTGAGAATTGACGAGTGAAGAGTGATAGTTCACTTTTCACTCGTTACTCGTCAGTCACCGGCAACTGTGTCAGAGGGAGAAGCAACAGTGTCTGAGAAGACTCTCATTGAAGCAATCCGCGAGGCGATGGACGAAGAGCTCGCCCGCAATTCTGAGGTGTTCATTACGGGTGAAGATGTCGGCCCGCGCGGCGGCGTGTTCCGCGCGACGCTGGGCCTGTTTGCCAAATATGGCCCCACGCGCATCATTGATTCGCCGCTGGCCGAGTTGTCGATCGTGGCGGTCGGCATCGGCGCGGCGATGAATGGCTTGCGCCCGATCTGCGAGATCCAATTCGCGGATTTTATTCAGCCCGCTTACAACCAGATCGTCAATGAAGCGGCCCGCATCTACTATCGCACCGGCGGGACGTTCACCGTGCCGATGGTGATTCGCGCGCCCTATGGCGGCGGCATCGGCGGCGGGCTGTATCACTCGCAATCGATCGAAGCCACTTACTCTCACGTGCCGGGCCTGAAAGTGGTGATTCCATCGAATCCGTATGATGCCAAGGGCCTGCTCAAGAGCGCGATCCGCGATAATAACCCGGTGTTGTTCCTCGAAGCCAAGAAAGGCTATCGGCTGATCAAAGGCGAGGTACCCGAAGGCGACTACACCGTGCCGATCGGTCCGGCCAACGTCACGCGTGAGGGTACTGATCTTACCGTGTATGCCTACGGCATGATGCACTTCTACTGTCAGCAAGCGGCCGAGGAAGTAGGCAAAGAAGGTATCAGCGTTGAGCTGGTCGATCTGCGTACGCTCAATCCACTCGACAAAGACACGGTATTGAACTCGTTTAAGAAAACGGGCAAAGCGCTAATCGTTTACGAAGACAATCGCTTCCTCGGTTATGGTGCAGAGATCGCCGCCATTCTGGCGGACGAGGGCTTCAATTACATGGACGCGCCCATCATGCGGTTGGCCGGCCCGGATGTGCCGGGCGTGCCCTACAGCCATCCGCTGCAGGATTGGTTTATGCCGGGTCCGAAGAAGATTGCGGACGCGATGCGAAAATTGGCAGCGTATTAAAATGTAATGCGTAAGGAAATACGTATTACGCAGTACGCATTACATTCGATAATGCAAGTGTGAGGGAGAGACTCATGGGAACTCAAGTTATCATGCCTCAACTCGGGGAGAGTGTTGTCGAAGGCAAGATCAGCCAGTGGTTGAAGAAAGTCGGCGATCAGGTCAAACTGTATGAGCCGATTCTGGAAGTGGAGACCGACAAGGTCACGACGGAAGTCACTGCAGCAACCGAGGGCACGGTGCTCAAGCTATACTTCAAAGAAGGTGACGTCGTCAAGGCCGGCACACAAATCGCCTTCATTGGTGCAGCAGGTGAAACTCCGCCGGGCGGCGCATCAGGCACCCCCGCACTGGAGCCGGTTATGGCCGGTATCGCTCAAGCGAGTGCGGTGGCCGGGACAACAGGCAACGGCAATGGTAAAGGCGCAGGTGCGCGCATCTCGCCGGTCGTGGCCCGCATCGCCGCCGAATATCATGTCGATGTGTCGCAAATTTCTGGCACAGGCGAAGGTGGCCGCGTCACTAAGAAAGACATTCTGGCTTATATCGAAAAGCAGAGTTCTTCTCAGCCTGCGCAGGGCGAAGGTCAACGGGCAAGGGTCGAGCCACAGCTCGAACCGTGGGAACAACCTGGCCTTGGCGAACTCTTCCGCCCCAGCGAAGAAGTCTTTGGCAAACCAACTACTCCGGCTGCACCTGCGCTTCTGCCTGGTGAGACTGTGCCGCTGACGGGCATTCGCCGCGCGATCGCCGAGCATATGGTGGCGTCGAAGCGCACCAGCCCGCATGTTACGACGGTGTTTGAAGTCGATCTGACGAAGGTGGTGGCGCATCGCACGGCTAACAAAGCGCTCTTCGAACGCGATGGTGTGAACCTCACTTTCACGCCCTATTTCGTGGCGGCGACGATCGCGGCGCTCAAGCAGAATCCGCTGGTCAATTCAGCGTGGACGGATACCGGCATCGTTTTGCACCGCGCGATCAATCTCGGCATCGCAGTCTCTTTAGGCGCGGACGGTTTGATCGTGCCAGTGATCAAAAATGCTGACTCGATGAATCTGCTGGGGCTGGCGCGCGCGGTGAATGATCTGGCCGATCGGGCGCGGCGCAAACAGCTCAAGCCGGATGAGGTGCAGGGCGGTACCTTCACCATCACGAACCACGGTGCTTCAGGCAGTTTGTTTGCCACGCCCATCATCAATCAGCCGCAATGTGGTATCCTTGGGGTTGGCAAAATCGAAAAGCGCGTCGTCGTGGTGACACAGGCCGGCGTCGATTCAATCGCCATTAAGCCGATGGTCTACGTCGGACTGACCTTCGATCATCGCATTCTCGATGGCAATTCGGCGGATAACTTCGTGACCGCCATCAAACAGGTATTGGAAAACTGGGTGTAGAGCTTGTCGGGGAGGGTAGTCGTGCGCCCCGGCTCATGTGAGAGATCATGACGACAACTGCCAGCCTCGCCCCACGTCCCCGCCTCAGTCACTTTCGGCAAGCCATGCTGTCGCTGTTCTGGTTTGCGACCAACATGCAGTGGGCAGCGATTCTGATCACGACGCTGCCCAATCAATCTTTCTTCATCGGCGGCGATCAAATCAAAGGCCAGACGCTCGGCACCGTGCTGTTGGTCGGCGCGTTCGTCTCGATGGTAGTTGCCCCGATCTTTGGAGCGATTAGTGATCGATGGGTTACGCGCTGGGGGCGACGCCGTCCCTGGCTCGTCATCGGCACGCTGATGAACATCCTGGGGCTGTTCGGATTGGCCCACTTTCCGCGCCAGAACGATCTGTCTTCGCTGCCGCTGTTCATCCTCGCGTTCATGTGGGTGGAGTTCTGGAATAACGTAGCAACTGCGCCTTACGCAGCATTGATTCCCGACCTCGTTCCACCCGAACAACGCGGTAGCGCCTCGGGCTGGTATGGCCTGATGAACATGCTGGGCAGTTTTGTCGGCGGCGCAGCCGCTTTGATATTCACTCAGAAGGGGGTGGTGAATATCACCAGCATTTATTACTTCACCGCGGCGATCATGCTGCTGGGTATGCTCGGCACGGTCGCTTTTGTAAAAGAGCCATTAGTCACGCAGACACCCCCACCGCTCAAGTGGGGCGAATTCGCGCGCAGTCTTATCTCGCCGCTGCGTGACCATGATTTTCGCTGGGTATTCTGGACGCGCTTCTTGATCATTATGGGCACTTTCACGGTGCAGGAATTTTTGCAGTATTACGCGCGTGATGTCGTGAAAGATTTTACGCTGTTCGGCAGTCGCATGGCGGAGAATCCGGAGTCGGCAGTATCCTTCTTTCTCATTGCGCTGCTGGCCGGTGCAGTCCCTAGCTCGCTGGCGGCCGGTATCTTGTCTGATAAATTTGGCCGCAAAAAGATGATCTACATTTCGAGTGCGTTGCAGGCAATCGTGCCATTTATCCTGATCTTCGGCGGACCGTTCAGCTTGATGGTTGGACTTGGCATTGTGTTTGGTCTGGGCTACGGGGCTTATAGCTCGGTCGATTGGGCGCTGGCCAGCGATGCGCTGCCATCCGAAGCAGATCACGCCAAGGACATGGGCGTGTGGCACGTGGCCGATACCTTCCCGCAGGTGGTGGCTACGCCGATTGCCGGTTTCCTGCTCGATAACTTCCAGCGCGTTGGGCAGCAGCAAGGTACGCCGAATCTCGGCTATACTGTTATCTTCTCGGTGGCGGTGCTCTACTTTGTGCTGGGCACTGTGTTCGTTCGCAAGATTCGCAAGGTGCGCTGAACCTCATTTGATTTTGAAAACATTATTCTGTCAGGAGCTACGATGACGACTTACGATGTAACGATAATTGGCGGCGGGCCGGGCGGCTACGTCGCCGCGATTCGCGCCGCGCAGTTGGGGCTGAAAACGGCGCTTGTCGAGAAAGAACATCTCGGCGGGGTGTGCCTGAACTGGGGCTGCATTCCGTCGAAGGCGCTGCTGCGCAATGCCGAGCTGGCCAACTTGTTGACGCGCGGCAAAGAGTTCGGCTTCACGTTCGAGAACCTCCAGCTCGACTACTCGGTCGCGCATAAACGCAGCCGCCAGGTGTCCGATCGACTCGTCAAGGGCGTGCAGTTCTTGATGAAGAAGAACAAGATCGAGGTGTATCAGGGCACAGGCAAACTCAAAGACGCGACACATATCGAGATCGCTTCGGCACCCGATGCGCCCGCCGTCAACGGCCAAAAGTTTGATGGCGTGATCGAATCAAAGAATATTATCATCGCCACCGGTGCGCGCGCCCGCAGCATTCCGGGTGTGACAATCGACGGCGAAGCCATCATCACCTATCGCCACGCGCTGGAGATCACGCAGCCGCCGAAATCGATCGTGATCATCGGCGCCGGGCCGATCGGCGTAGAGTTCGGCTACGTGTTTCGAGCGTACGGATCGGACGTGACGATTATCGAGATGCTGCCGAATGTCGTGCCGCTCGAAGACGAGGAAGTCAGCGCCGAACTGGCCAGGCACCTCAAGAAGCAGGGCATTCAGGTGTTGACCAATACGAAAGTTGAGTCACTGACTCAAGTCGAAGGCGGCGTCGAAGTCAAGGCGGGCGGCCAAACGATCAAGGCCGATAAGGCATTGATCGCGATCGGGTTTGCGCCGAACAGCGAAAACATCGGACTGGAAAAGGCCGGCGTCAAAGTCGAACGCGGCGCGATCGTCGTCGACAATCACTTCCATACGAACGTGCCGAATATTTATGCCATCGGCGATGTGAATGCGAAACTGATGCTGGCGCACGTCGGATCGGCGCAGGGCATCGTCGCGGCGGAAACGATCGCAGGCGCGGAAACGGTCGAGTTGGATTACGACGCAATGCCGCGCTGCTACTACTGCCAGCCGCAGATCGCGTCGATGGGTTTGACCGAGAAGCAGGCGAAAGAGAAGGGCCACGAAATTAAGGTCGGCAAGTTCAACTTCCAGCCGAACGGCAAAGCCCTTGGCCTGGGCGAAGCTTATGGCTTTGTCAAAGTCATCGCCGATGCGAAGTACGGTGAAATCCTGGGCGTACACATGATCGGCCCTGAAGTCACCGAACTGCTGCCCGAATGGGTGCTGGCGCGCAATTACGAACTCACGCCGCACGAAGTGGCTCGATCGGTGCATGCCCATCCGACTCTCGGCGAAGCCATGATGGAGGCCGCAGAGGCAGTGGAGGGACAGTCGATTCACCAATAATGCGCATGCATTCGTGGATCGGTTCTATGTTACAATCAAGCGCGAGGCACCTGCCTCGCGCTTTTGTCTTCTCTTGCAAGTCTCGGTGGCCTGCAAGATTTTCCGTAAGATACTCGAGGAAGAATATGCCCTCCACATTTGACGAAGACCTGCTCGCCTATTTCACCGATGTTGTACGCTTGCGCGACGCGTTCAAGAATTCTGTCGCTACACCAACACTTGATAGAAGATTGCTCGTCATTCACGGCGTTGGCGGAGTGGGTAAGTCGTCACTCTTGCGAATGTTTCGCTTGCACTGCAAAAGCGTGAATGTCCCCGTCGCGCTCGCGTCGGGCGATGAGGCGAAATCTGCCTTCGACATTCTTGCGCGTTGGACGGAGGATTTGAAAGCAGACGGCGTCGCGTTCCTGTCATTCGGCAAAACGCTCGAGCATTACTGCGCGATTCAGGCGAAGGTGGATGAGCAGTCGAAAAAGGCAAAAGACGCGCGCGGTCGAATGGCGGACATTGCGGGCAAAGCCACATCGAAAACAGCAGAGGCGGCAGGCGGTGCGTTCACTGGTCTCGTCCGCGTCAAGCACGCACAGGGGGATTATGCCGCCATCCCGTCACTGCTCGCGGAGGCGGAGCAACTGGCACAGCAGTACGAATACAACGATCATTTCGCGTCGCTGCGGCTGACGCAAGCCCAGACCTTCGAGGCGCTGGCGCGAAACCTCGAAGGTCTCACCGCGCTCGACTATTTCAAGCAGGCAATGGTCTATGCCTTGCGCTACAATCGCTTCTTGCTAGACGAGGTGTTGAGCGGGCGACCACAAGGGTCGCCCCTGCGACCTATCATTCCGTACTGTTTGGAATGCGGCGAAGAAGGACGGCAGATGTTGATCGCGTTGCGCGATTGGTGGAAGACGGGCGTCAACGACATCGGCACGCCGCGCCCGGACACGATTTCACCCATTCCCGAAGGCATCCCGCTCTTGGAAGCGGAGCGTATCGCACGTGAGCGCGAGCCAGGAGACGGGACGGCACAAAAGAGCGTGGTGGAGCAAATTGAGGCGGTGTTAGGATGAATCGCTTTGCGTTATAATTACGGTACTGATTCATCCACCGCTAATGAGGAGGCGTAAATGGCCGTTCAATCTTATGACTGGGCTTTGACCGAACTGGTCAAACTGCATCAACGACAACCCGACCTCGTGCAATCTGCGCTTGAGAAAACGCTGCGCGAGGATAGCGCGTTGCAATGGTCGCTCGTGGTCAGTGCGTATTTGGACGAAGTGATCAACTTGGGCAAAGCCGCAGAACTATTAGGGATGCATCGGCTTGAATTACAAGAGCGTTTTGCCGGGTTAGGCATCCCCATTCGGGTGGGCGCAGCGACGCGCGAGGAGGCCAAAGCTGAAGTTGACGCGCTTCGTCAATGGCGGACGATCAAGAAGACACAGGATAAAAAGCCGCATGCGCGCCATCGTCAATAACACCGTTTTAAGCAACCTGGCCAATGTACGGCGTTCTGATTTGTTGCGACGCCTGTTTGACCCTGAAGTGGTTGCTCCCGGCGAAGTGCTGACCGAACTCAAAGCGGGTGAGCGACTGCACCGCATTCCGGAAGGCCAGTGGTCCTGGTTAAGACAAGTACAATTAACAAGTGGAGAGCGCGCTTTGGCTGCCCGCCTGCGCCGGACTGTCGATGCGGGAGAAGCCGCCTGTCTGGCCGTCGCTTCGGCGCGCAATTGGATGTTTCTGACGGATGACCGTGATGCGCGGCGGCTGGCTCAACTCATGGTGATTCCGATTTCCGGCACGTTGGGTATTTTGCAGGCGTCAGTGGACGAGGAATATCTTGATCTGGCGCTAGCCGATCAGTTGTTAACGGAGATGGTCGAGGCCGGTTATCGTTCGCCCGTGCGGTCTCTGCGGGAACTGAAAAATAGATGAACTGGACGGAACATGTTACAATCAAGCGCGGAGCATGTGCTCCGCGTTTTTATTCGCGCAGATTCGCGTCAATTTGCGGATCACGAGAAACGAGCAATGGAACTGCGTCTCTATAACACACTCACGCGCACTAAAGACGTCTTTCGTCCGATCGAGCCGGGCAAAGTGCGACTGTACACTTGCGGGCCGACGGTCTATCGCTTCATTCACATCGGTAATTTGCGCTCGTTCATGCTGGCCGACTGGCTGCGGCGGACGCTGGTGCATTTCGGCTACGAAGTGCGGCATGTCAAGAATATCACCGATGTCGGTCACATGCGGCAGGAGATGCTCGATCGCGGCGAGGACAAGATGATTGCGGCAGCGCGCAAAGAAGGCAAGCAGCCGCTGGAAATCGCAGCGTTTTATACGCAGGCTTTTATGGAGGACGAAGCCAAAGTCAATATTTTGCCCGCGCACGTCTTTCCGCGTGCGACCGATCATGTCCCCGAGATGATTGACATTACCCGGCGGTTGTTGGCGAAAGGGCTGGCCTACGAAGTCGATGGCACGATCTATTACGACGTATCCGCATTCCCAAACTATGGCCGTCTGTCGCGCAACGAATTGACCGGCTTGCTCGGCGGGGTGCGTGGCGACATCGCTACGGATAAGCTGGCCACCGAAGATTTTGCGCTGTGGAAAGCGGCTGAGCCGGGCCGCGTGATGAAGTGGCCCAGCCCGTGGGGCGACGGCTTTCCCGGCTGGCATATCGAATGCAGCGCGATGTCATTCAAGCACCTTGGCGAACAGATCGATATTCACACGGGCGGCGTCGATCTGATCTTTCCGCACCACGAGGACGAGATCGCGCAGAGTGAAGGCGCGACGGGCAGGCCCTTCGTCAACTATTGGATTCACGGCCAACATCTGTTGGTCGATGGCTTGAAGATGGCGAAGTCCACGCGTAACGATTATCGCCTGGTCGATTTGATGGCGCGCGGCTTCGATCCGTTGTCACTGCGTTACTTGTATGCCACGACGCACTATCGAACGCGACTCAATTTCACATTTGATGCCTTGCGCGGTGCACAGCGTGCTTTGGGACGATTGCGTGAGTGGGCGATCGAACTCGATCGCGTGCAAGCGGATAGCGCACGCGATCAATTCGCTGAGGCCGAACATCGCCAGGCGTTTGACGAGGCACTCGCCGATGATGCGAATCTGCCGATGGCACTGGCTGCGATGTGGGCGATGCTGAAGTCCGATCTGGTTGCGGCGAGCAAGCTTCAGTTGGTATTTGAGTTCGACGAAGTGTTGGGGCTTGGCTTGCGCGAGTGGTTGGCGCCGCATCGAGATTTGCCCCGGCCGATTGCGGTGCAGGTCGTTCAACATGGCGACTTGCGTAAGCAGCGGCAGTATGCAGACAGCGATCGACTGCGTGCCTCGATTGAGTCTGAAGGCTTCAGAGTATTAGATAGTCGTGACAATGGGCACACGCGTTATCGCGGCACGCTCGATCCGATAACGCGCCCGAATGTGGTGACCAAGATTTCGGAAGTGAAGTCGTTATTGGACCAGTCCGATCGTTTTGAGTTCTCGGTCAATTTGCTAGCCTGGGACAATGCCGATGAGATCGAGCGCGGTGTTGAGGGCGTACTGAGGCACAGGGGCGATCGCTCGCTTGAGATTGTGTTGATCGATAACGGTTCCAGCGACGGCACGGCGGAGATCGTCGAGCGATTGGCCAAGGCGCATTCTGAAGTCCACCCGTTATGGATCGATCACTGGGTGGGTGAAGCGGCCGGGCGCAATGCGGGCTTGCTGCGTAGTCAAGGTCGAATTGTGATCATGCTGGGCAACAACGTCGAAGTGGCCGGCGACATTTTCACGCCGATTGCCACAGCGTTGGCTGATCCTGAAGTCGGCGTGTGCGGCGGCTGGGGCGTGCGCTCGGGCGATCTGCGCAACTTCGAATCAGCGCCTGGTCCTGATGTGGACGCGGTCGAGGCTTATCTCATGGCCTTTCGGCGCGCGGATCTCCGGCGGGTCAAGTTACTCGATGAAAAGTACCGCTTCTATCGCCATCTCGATCTGGATTTCAGCCTGCGCTTTTCGGATTTGGGGCAGCGCGTGATCGTGATTCCAGAATTGAAAGCGGCGACGATTCAGCACGAGCATCGCATCTGGAACAACACGCCGCCCGACGAGCGTGATCGCAAGAGCAAGCGCAATTTCTATCGCTTCCTGCATCGTTGGGGCGATCGACGCGATTTGCTGTTACAGCCTGCGCCCATTCATTATCACGACGATGATGCAGGAGCCATTGCCGGATCAGGCATGATGGCGTAGAATTGAAGCAGAAAGTGAGGCAGCTAACATGGCTGTGCAGACGCTAACAACTTCCCCCGTCACTCGCGAGAAAGCGACGCCTCTCACCGGCGAAGAACTTAATAAGATTGGTGATATTGGCCGCACCGAGCTTGTCAAAGGAGAGATCGTTTACATGTCGCCCACCGGGTACCCACACGGAGATATTGAAAGCAACTTTTCGTTGGTGTTGAAGTCCTTTGTGCGCGAACGCAAACTAGGCCGAGTGTTTGGCGGCGAAGTGGGTATCTACACTCATCGCAACCCGGATACCGTACGGGCGGCCGATGTGGCGTATGTTTCGCGTGAGCGTATGGCGCAGGTGAAGTCGCTCAGTTACCTTGACGTCGCTCCGGAGTTAGTCGTCGAGGTCATGTCACCCGATGACACGTGGGGCAACTTGATGGACAAGCTGGACGAATATTTCGCCATCGGCGTGAAAGCGGTCTGGGTAGCCGATCCACGTACACGGCAAGTCTATGTCTATCGCTCTGTTACAGACGTGAAACGTTTTACCGAGCACGACATGCTACCCGGCGATGATGTGCTGCCGGGATTTAGCGTATCGGTCGCCGAATTGTTTGCCACGGAATGATGTTCGATGGAGTTGGATTTTGGATAATGTGATTGAAATTGAAGCGATTCAAGTTGAAGACAAACCTCGCCCGCAGCGCCGGCCCGAATGGCTGAAAGTCCGCGCGCCGCAGGGCCAAACGTACGAAGACCTCAAGCGCTTGATGCGCGTCAAGACGCTGCATACCGTCTGCGAAGAAGCGCTGTGCCCCAACCTGGGCGAGTGCTGGGGACGCGGCACAGCCACGTTTTTGATGCTGGGCGATGTCTGCACGCGCTCGTGCGCGTTCTGCGATATCAAGACCGGCCGGCCCGCGCCGATGGACTGGGACGAACCCAATCGGGTGGCGCAGGCGATCAAAGCGATGAATCTGCGGCACGCGGTGATCACATCGGTCAATCGTGATGAGCGTCAAGACGGCGGCGCGCCGATTTTCGCGATGGTGATTCACCGCATCCGTGAGATTCAGCCTGGCTGCACCATCGAAGTGCTGATTCCGGATTTCAAAGGCAACATCGATGCGTTGAAGATGGTGACCGATGCCGCGCCGGAGATTTTGAATCACAACGTCGAGACCGTGCCGCGCCTGTTCAAGCAAGTTCAACCGCAGGACAAGTACGACTGGGCGATGAAGACGCTGGGCAATGCCAGGGCGCTGAGTCCCGATCAAGTGACCAAGAGCGGCATCATGCTCGGCCTCGGCGAAACGAAGGAAGAAGTCATCGCCGTGATGCGCGACCTGGTCGATCGCAAAGTGGATATTTTGACGTTGGGCCAATATCTTCAGCCCAGCCAGCAGCACAGGCCCATCGATCGTTACGTGTCGCTTGAAGAGTTCGCTGAGCTGAAGCAGATCGGTTTGGAGCTAGGCTTCCGCTGGGTCGAAAGCGGGCCGCTCGTTCGATCATCGTATAACGCCGATCAACAGGCCCGGGCACTCGTCGCACCGGGCCTGCGGCTCATGGCGGCTTAAAGTCTGCCACATCAAACTGGCCGTTCCCATTTCGGAGCGGCCTCTTATTGAAAGGAATCGCATGGATAAATTGCGTTGGGGCCTGTTGAGTACGGCGCGCATCAATCGAGCGGTCATCTCGCCGATTCGCGCCTCGAAGCGATCGGAGTTAGTGGCTGTCGCCAGCCGGAGTCAGGCCAATGCCGAGGCCTATGCCAACGAGTGGGATATTCCGCGCGCGTTCGGCTCGTATGAAGCGCTGCTCGCCGATCCGGACATCAATGCGGTCTATATCGGCTTGCCCAATCACTTGCACGCGGAGTGGTCGATCAAGTGTGCGGCCGCCGGCAAGCATGTCCTGTGCGAGAAGCCGCTGGCGTTGTCGACGGCTGATGTCGATCGAATGATCGCGGCAGCCAAACAGTATCGCGTCGTCATCGCCGAAGCCTTCATGTACAAGCATCATCCGCAGACGCTGAAGGTGTTGGAGTTGTTGAAGCAGCGGGTGATTGGCGATCTGCTGGTCATCAAGGGTGCCTTTACTTTCAGCCTGGCTCGATCAGGCGATGTGCGTTCGCTGCCTGAAATGGGCGGCGGCTCGATCTGGGATGTGGGCTGCTATCCGATCAGCTATACGCGCCTGGTTGCGGGTGAGGAACCGATCGAAGCGCTCGGCTGGCAGGTATTGGGCTTGACGGGCGTCGATGAGGTATTTGTCGGGCAGCTGCGTTTTGCCGACGGCTTGCTCGCGCAGTTCGAGTGCGGCTTCCGTTCACCCTATCGCGCGTGGATGGAGATCGTCGGCACGGCCGGAACGATGTGGCTGAGCAAACCGTTTAAGCCTGAGACGGATAATTGGATTGTGATCAAGCACGGCGATCGGGTCGAGTCGATCGAAGCGCCGAGCCAGGATTTATACCAGGGTGAGATCGAAGATATGGAGAACGCCGCGCTGGGCGGCAAACCCCAACGTGTGCCGCTCGAAGACAGCCGCGCCAATGTGGCTTTGATCAAGGCGCTCCTGGAGTCGGCACAGACTGGTAAGCTGGTCAGCCTGAAGTAATCGAATCTCTTTTACCGCCGAGGACGCTGAGTTTTGTTGTTTCTCTCCGCGCCCTCAGCGTTGCTCGGCGGTTAATGCCTCAGCGTGGTTTCAGAATGTTGCGAAGTTCCAGACCACGAATCAACGGCTTTTCTTCTCAGCGTAATCCGAATACCCGCCCGTATACTCCATCCATTGGCCGCGATCGAGTTCGACGATGCGTGTGGCGATGCGATCGAGAAAATAGCGATCGTGCGAGACGCATAACACCGTGCCTTCAAAATCATCCAGGGCTTGTTCCAGCACCTCGGCTGAAGCGATGTCGAGGTTGTTGGTCGGCTCGTCGAGTAGTAGAAAATTGGCAGCGCTTAGCATTAACAGCGCAAGTTGCAGGCGGCTGCGTTCGCCGCCGGATAGCTCGCCCACGTGCTGTCGCGTCTGCGTATAACTGAACAAGAACTTGATCAAGAATGCAACGGCTTCGCCTTCGCCGCATTCTTTGGCATGGCGAATCACGTCGATCAACGTCTGCGATCGATCGAGCGTTTCATGTTGTTGAGCGTAGTAACCCACGGCGACGCTCGGCCCGATCATGATCTCGCCGTGATCCGGCTCGATCTCGCCCAGCACCACTTTGAGCAAGACTGATTTGCCGGCGCCGTTCGGCCCGACCAGGCCGACGCGCTCGCCGTGACGGATGAGCAGATCAAGATTGTTGAAGAGCGCCTCATCCGTAAATGATTTGCCTAGATTCTTAGTCTCCAGCACCTTGTTACTGCCGCGCCAGCCGTTGATCTGCAAGCCCATGCGCTTCGGCTCGATCACAGGCCGGTCGATCTTATCCATTTTTTCAATGCGACCCAGAATCGCTTTGCCGCGCCGAATGAACTTATTGTTGTCGTAAGTGCGACCCCAAATCAATAGCTGCTTGGCCGCTGCCTGCAAGCGATTGATTTCGCGCTGTTGGACGTGGTACAGCTGTTGGGCGCGAGCGAGACGCATTTGCTTTTCAAAAGCATACTCAGAATAGGTGCCTGGATACACGGCGACACGGCCCGCTTCCAGGTCGGCGATTTCGTCGACGACGCGATCGAGCAGATAACGATCGTGCGACACGATGACGACCGCGCCGTGATAGTTGTTGATCGTCCGTTCGAGAAACGCTTTGCCGTTGAGATCGAGGTGATTGTCCGGCTCGTCGAGCAGCAGCAGATCGGGCTGAGTGATCAATAACTTTGCCAGGCCCACCAGTTTCTTTTGTCCGCCGCTCAACGCGGCGACCTTCGTTTCAAAATCATGCTCGTCGAGGCCGAGTCCGCGCAGCGTTTCGCGCACGTGTTTCTCGTAGGTCGCGCCGCCGAGTTCCTCGAACTTCTCCAGCAAATGATGTTGCGTATCGAGCGCACGCGCCAACGTTTTTTCGTCGCCGTAGACATCCGGGTCGCTAAGCTTGGCTTCGATCCGCTGCAATTCGGCTTCAACGGAATGTAATTCGGCATGAGCGGTGAGGACTTCGTCAAGCGCGGTCTGTTCCGGATCAAGCACGGGTTCTTGCTGCAGAAAGCCGATCGTCAGGCCCCTGGCGCGCGTGATCGATCCACCATCGGGAACCAGTTCGGCAGCGATCAATTTCAGCAGTGACGATTTGCCTGCGCCGTTGGGGCCAATCAGGCCGACGCAGCGATCGTCATGGATCTCCCAATCGATGTCCGTTAAGATCGGGCGGGCAAACAAATCGAGTTTGAGATGGGTCAGGTTTACGGCAATCATGTTCGAACTCCACAAAAATAAAAACCGCAGGCCATGCGCCTGCGGTTGAGAAAGTCAATCAGTCTGTTACCGGTTACGAGGCGCAATACGACAAGGAAGGGGCACAATCGGGCCGCGGGTGGCGGTGCAGATGACAATGGTGTTGGCAGTTAAGAAATACATCGTGGCAAGATTATAACGGCGGAGTACGAAATCGTCAATGCTCGGAGGATGGCCTTACGGTTGCTTGGGTCGATCGAGCGCACGATTGGTCAGGGCCGGCCCGACGACCATCACCAATCCGGCGATGGCGCGGCCAGCCTGCGTGGCGGCGAAGATGTCGGCATAACCGACTGAGGCGCAAGTCGCAATGTAATAAAATGCGTCGATGTACGTTTTGATCTTGGGATTGACGTCTTTTTCGGCTGAGTAGAAGGCCATCGAAGCCGCAGCGAGAAATCCGAAGGCCGAATCGAGCGGATTGCTCTCGGCCAGATCGATCAACTGGCGCTCGAAATCATTTTTCCGATCGAGCAGCGTGAAGAATTTGGCTTTGAGTTCGCTGCCCGAAACGCCCAGCCATGTTTTCAGAATGTCGGGCGCTTCATGAGTCGGGCGTGATGCGCCTGGCACCTGCGCAAACAATTCGTCTAAGGCTTGTTGTTGTTCGGATGTGAGGGTCATAGTAGATCGGTTGGATGATACGTCAGCGACGCCTATACGCTTTACGGCTTGCGGTCGATTTCTTCGCGCGCGGCGATCTGGTCTTCGCGTTTGGCGACTTGCTCTTTGCGTTCGTCCAATTCGCTGTGGAGCGCCCGCGTGTCTTTGCGTTGTTCGCGCCGCAGCTGATTGAGACTTTCTAGCGATTGGGCACTGCGGTCGCGATCGTTTAAGTGAGTGTACCGGTCGTGCGTCTCATCGATCTGATCTTGCAGCGCCATGACTTCTTCGCGCAGCCGGGTCGAGACGCGCACGCAGGCCTGATAATGCTCGCTGAGCTCGTCGGCTTTGATCTGCGCCCGCGAGGCCTGTACGATCTGGGCGCGGGCCGCCTCATCCTGCCCGGTACGCAGTGCGGCATCGACACCCACGTCCAGTGCATTGGCCTGTGCGACGGCTGCGTGCCATTCGATCTCGGCGCGTTTCTCGCGGGCGATGGCCGTGGCCAGCTCATCGCGCAGCACATTCAGCCGAGCCTGGGCGGTGTCCAGCAGGGCCACAACGTGATCCTCTTCAGCGGCTGCGTCTTCTTCGCTGGTCAGATCACGCGCGGCGGTACGTAGAGCAGTCAGAACGCGGTCGATCCACTTCATCGTAGTGCATATTCCGTATTGCGTAGTGCGAGTTGAATCGTAATACGCACTACGCAATACGTTTCAAATTACTTCGCCGTCGCTCGCAGATACATATCTTCAAACGGCAGGTCGTTGAGGATGGGCAGCAGCGCGATCGCTTTCTGCGCCTTCTCGACGGTCGACTTGTCTTCAACTCGGACACGCTGATTGAGCGTAGCCAAAACCTGTCCGACGCTTTGCCCCTTGAGTTTATTCACGTCGAGCGTCTTCTCGGTGATCTTGATGATCTCCGGCACAAGCAGAGCCAGTTCAGTCAAGTCAGACGCTTGCTCTTTGGCGACGACTTCGCCAAACTTGATCAGGCTGTCGCTATCGCCGCCGGTGGCTTTGTTGATGAGCTGCTGCCCGATCTCGCGCACCGGCTGCGGCGCGGCTTTGACGACTTCGCCGATGCCATCGGCCAGGGTGACCATCCTCAGCAGCGTGGACGCCGATTGTGGATCACCAATCAGTTTGATGTTCATCGAGGCCAGCGCATTGCCCAGCGCTTGCGACTTGGCGACTTCGATGCGCACCTGCGCGTCGAGCTGCAACTTGATAATCTCGACTCGCTGCGCCACACCATCGTAGGCGGCCAGCGCTTCGGCCTTGGCTTTCTGGCTCTCGGCCTCGGCCAAACCCTTCGCCTTCACTGCTTCAGCTTCACGCATACCAGAATCGGCCTTGGCTTTCATCACTTCGGCTTCGGCCAAGCCGGTGGCAGATTCCCTGGCGCGCGCGCCTTCGGCGCGGAGTTGCTCGGCTTCTTTTTCGGCGGCGGCCTGCGTGCGGAGCGTATCGGCCTGCTTCAAGGCAGCTTCGGCTTCGGCCCCGGCGATTTCCTTCAAGGCCTTGGCCTGCGCTTCGGCTTCACGCTGCTTGCGGAGCGCATCCAGTTCGATCTTATTCTTCTGCTCGATCATCTGCTTCTGCGCTTCGCGCTCGGCTTCGATCACGCGAATCTTCGCTTCGCGTTGAGCCTGCTGCGTGGCCTCGACGGTTTTCACCGCCTGATTGGCCTCTTCGCGTTGAGCGGAGACGATGAAGAGTTCCTTTTCTTGAGTGGCGCGTTTCTGCTGTTCCTGTAACACGATGACCTGTCGCTGCTGCTCGGCCAGTTCGATGGCCTGGCGGCGCACCACTTCAGCGGCCAGAACTTCCTGCTGTTTGCGCTCGCCCTGAATACCGAGCTGCTGCTCGCGTTCGAGTTCGGCCAATGCCACGGCGCGTTCTTTTGAAACGCGGGCCAGTTCGGCCTTCTGCGCCTCTTCGTAAACCTTCTGATCAGCCACGGCTTTCTCGGTGGCTTGCAGCGTGCGCACTTCGCGTTCCTGCGTGGCCGAGGCCAGCGCCAGGTCGCGATCGAGGTCGAGCCGCAGCTTGGCCGTGCCGATGTCGCGCTGCTTGATTTCGATCTCGGTCTTGCGCTCGATGTCATTGCGCTCACGCAGCGCCTGTTGAATGACTTGCGCATTCGCGCGGGCCACTTGCGCGCCGAAGACATCGTCCGTGCCGAACGAGCCTTGCTTGGCCGCGCGCAGCGTCAGGATCGAAACCGATTCCAGCATCAGGCCGTTCTCTTCCAGGTCGGTCTTCAAACGGCTCTGCACTTCCTGGATGAACTTCTCGCGTTCCTGATGCAGGCTCATCAAAGTAAACGTGGCGGCCACGTCACGCAGCGCACCGTCGAGTTTGGCATCGACCAGCTGCTTGACGGCGTTGGCATCGACCTGCTTGCCGCCGATGGTGCGGGCCGCGTCGACGATGCCTTC
>JADGQE010000312.1 GCA_017882055.1 Thermoflexales bacterium | reverse complement strand
CCATTGCCACGCGGTCTCAAATGCGACGCTACTCAAGCGCGTTCTGACCTGCGCGATAGCCCGATCGAATAATTGTTTTTCGGGCGGCGGCAGCGGCGATGTGATGACCTGGCGCACGCGTTGCGCGGCGCTCAAGCACATCGCGGCTCGTTCAGGCTCAACCTCCGCGGCCAATTGGCCCAGGCCCTCCAGGCAAAAAGCGCCGCGCCGCCGATCCCCGATCTGCCAGGATACGTCCAACCCGTCCAGGTACAGTGACGCAGCACGGCGCGGTTTACCCTGCTCGATCGCCGTTGACGCCAGATCGGTCAGCACCATGGCCTGGCCGGTCTTGTTGCCCAGTTCACGATAGAGCGCCAGCGAATCGGTAAGATAAGCCCACGCCTGGTCCAGCTGCCCCAGATGTGATAGCGCCGCGCCAACACCGTCGAGCGCCAGGGCTATGGCCCGGCGGCTGTGGGCGCGGCGAGCCATGGCCAGCGACTGTTGCCCCAGGTCGATCGCGCGCACATAGTCGCTCTGCCAGTACGCGTTGAAGCTGAGCTGCCCCAGATTCTGAGCCATGCCCAGCGCATCGCCCAGCTGCCGATTGAGTTCCAGGCTCTCTTCAAAATACGCCGCGGCCCGTTCGAAATCGGCTTGCTCTTTTGCCAACATCCCTAAATAACTTAACACCTGAGCCGCGCCCGCCGGCGAATTGATTTCGCGATACAACGCCAGCGCTTCCAACAGGAGCGGCTCCGCGCGGGCATGATCATTTTGCGTCAAACGCGTCCCGCCCATATTGCACAACGCATCAGCCAGGCCGCGCCTTTCACCCAACGATCGGAATAACGCCAGACTCTCGGCCGCCAGCGTGTCGGACTCGGACGTGTTACCCACCAGATCGGCCAGTTCACTGGCGATGTTCAACGCCCGCGCACGCCACACCGGTTCCGCCTTTGGATTTTGCGCCAGGGCGCGCTTCAACCATTGCGCGCCCTCGGTCCAATCCCCATGCCGCGTCCAGAACTTGCCGAGCGCCACCGTCAATTGCAACCCGAGTTCTGATCGATTGGGCTGCTCTAACGCCCAACTCAACACCGCGCGGAAATTATCCCGATCCGCGTCGAGTCGCCGCAGCCAATCGGCCTGTTGCGCGCCGCCGATTCCGATCGCACTTTCCTGCGCCAACGCCAGCCGATATTGCAAGTGACGATTCTGCAGCGTCTCAAATTCGCCCCGCACGCTCAGGCGTTCTTGCGCGTATTCGCGCAGCGTCAGCAGCATGCGGAAGCGTGATTCCTGTTCAGCCTCACCGAGCTTGACGGCCCGCAACATGTGCTTGTCGATCAAGGCCGACAATCGCTCCATCACATCGGGCGGGTTACCGCCGATCCAAACCGTTTGGGTCAACCCTAAGGCCTTGACGGCTTCGGCGGTGAAGCTGCCGGCAAACACGCTCAAACGTGCAAACAGCCGCTTCTCTTCGTCACTCAATAAGTTGTAACTCCAATCGATGACGCTGCGCAGCGTGCGCTGGCGATCGGGTCGATCGCGCGACTGGCCGACGAGGAAGCGCAGCCGATCGGTGAGGCGCTGCAACATCGCTTGCGGCGTGAATAGCTTGCTGCGCGCGGCCGCCAATTCGATCGCCAGCGGCAGCCCATCGAGCCGCACGCAGATCTCGGCCACGGCAGCGGCATTATCCGGCGTCAATACGAAGTCAGCTTTCACGGCGCGGGCACGTTCGACGAACAATGCAATGGCCGCATCGTTGAGCAGTTCGTTCGGCGGCGGCAGATGATCGAGGTCGGGCAGTGGCAGCGGCGGCACTTCATATTCATGCTCGCCGTACAGGTGCAGTGCTTCGCGGCTGGTAACCAGCACGCGCAGATCAGCCGAGACCGCTAAGAAATCGGTAATCAACGGCGCGGCTTCCAGCAAGTGCTCGAAGTTATCGAGGATGAGCAGCAGGTCTTTATGACGCAGCGTCTCCTTCACCGCATCACTGAGCGAGCGCTGACTGTTCTCCGGCGCCTCCAGGGCTTTAGCAATGGCCGGCAGCACGAAGTCCGGCGAGGTTAATGAGGAAAGCGAAACATAGTACAGGCCGTCTTCAAACTCGACGGGCTGCTGCGCCAGACACTGCGCCACCGCTTGCGCGAGGCGCGTCTTGCCGGTTCCGCCCGGCCCCGTCAACGTCACCAGCCGCACGCCGCATTCTCCCGATTGCAGCAGGTCACACACCGCGTTGAGTTCGTGTTCGCGACCCAGCAAACGGGTCAACGGCGCAGGCACTTTCACGGGCCGCGCGCGAATGTTCGGCGCAGTCGATGACGGCAGACGCGTATCGGGCGATATCGCCGCACGGCGCAGTTGTTCATACAAGGCGAGCGTTTCGGGCAAAGGCTGCACGCCGAGTTCTTCGATCACACGCTGTTGAAACTGCCGATAGTCGGCCAGCGCGCGATTGCGATCGCCGGACGCGGCGCGCAGCTGCATCAACTCACGCACGATGTTTTCGCGCAGCGGCTCGCGTTTCAGAATTTGCAGCGCGCAGGCGATGGCGCGATCGTAAGCGCATCGATCGCGGTAGTGATCGAGCAAGCGCTGCAAGCCGCCGAGATAGAGTTCGCGCAGCTGTTCCCGCTCGATGATGATCCAGTCCTCGTAGAGATCGATCAGGAGATCGCCCGTGTAGAGCGCCAGGGCGGCTTCCAACCGATCGGGCAGGCCGCCGATCTCGCGCTCGAACTCTTCGACATCCAGCCAGTAATCGGCGGCCGTATTCCACTGGACTTGCTCGCCGCGCGCGATCAGCCAATCACCTTCCGGCAGCAATTGACGCAACCGATACAAATAGCGGCGCAGCTGCCCGCGCGCGTCGGCATCCGATCGATCGGGCCACAGGGCAGACGCCAATCGATCGCGGGTGAACGCTTCGTGGCGATGCAGCAGCAGATACGCTAACAACAGCAAAGTTTTGGGTGGAGTCGCCAGATTGATCGGCGTCTCATCCGAGGAAAGACGAAGCGGCCCTAATAGAGACAAACGTAACATGATCCCCCACTGTCGTTAGCCGTTATTCTAACCGATTTCTGACATATTGTGCAAACCTGGAGACGAGCCGGGGACGCTGCCGGGATAGTGAATTGATAGACTTGATCGTGAGGTGACAGGCATGACCAGGCCATTCATTGCAGTCGGCGAGGACCGGCACTTATTCATCGTGCGCGTGTGGCGCGAAGACAGCCGGGGCATGTCCGGCGGCCAGTGGCGCGGCTCGGTGGAGCATGTGCCCTCCGGCCAGCGCATCCACTTTGTTTCACTTGAGGCCATGACTGAATTCGTGAGCCAGTACTGGGGCCACGACGGGCCACCGGCCGCGACGATTTCATCGGAGCAGTAGCACGACAGACTGATTTGGAGGGGAACTGAAAGATGAGCGAAGTGACTTCGACCGATTCGATCGAAACGTTTAATTGCCCGCATTGCGGCGGTGAAATTAAATACGACGGACAGGGTGCAACGCAGCGTTGCACGTATTGCGGCGCATCCGCGCCGGTGCCGGCCGACCTGCGCCCGAAGCCCGCGCCGTCGATCCAGGTCATCCGCCCGATCGGCTATCGCCCCACGCGCCGCACGTCTAATGTGGGGTGTGTACTGATGATCGGTTTTGTCGTGTTCATGATCGTGATCACGGTGGTGCTGCCGCTGACGATGGCTTCGAGCGTCATTAACAGCATCCACCTGCCAGACTTTTCTGCCGGTGTGAGCGAAGCCACTGCGGCGCGTGAGCCGACCCGCGCCCCGACCCGCGCGCCCACCGCTGTGCCTACACCCGCCTTTGCCAATGTCGCCTTGCAGTTTGGCAGCAAGGGCATCGGGCCGGGTCAATTCACGAATGCGCATCTCAGCGGCGTCGACGGTGCGGGGCACATTTACGTGGGCGAATACGTAGGCGGCCGCATTCAAGTTTTCGATTCAACCGGCAAATTCATCAATCAGTTTTTTGTCGGCGATAAGAAGACGGATCTCCTGGGCTTTGTAGTCGATCGCAAAGGCGTGGTGTACGTGGCCGATGGCGGCGACATCACGCGTTACGATGGCGCAACCGGCAAGTTGCTGGACAAGTTGAAATACAGCGCCGGACCAGGCTTCGGCGAGTTAGCGTTGGCGCCCGACAGCAGCCTGTACGCCATGTGGTATCAGCGGCGGAACGGCGTCTTTACGTCGGTCGAAGGGGCGCGTGAAGACCTGGTGCATTTTGACAGCGACGGCAAAGTCCTCAAAGTGATCGAAGGTGTGATTAGTTCGATGACGGACAGCGTCGAACTGAACAACTCGCTGGCGATCGATGGCCGTGGCAACGTCTATCTCGCCGCCGAGTTTGAGAGCACGATCTTTAAGTTCGACTCGAACGACAAGTTCATCACCCGCATTGGCAGCAGCGGCGACGGCGCGAGCCAATTCGGCGACGTCGGCGCCATCGCCATCGATGGACAAGGGCGCATCTTCGTGGTGGAGTCCAGCAACATCAGCGTGCTCAAGGCCGACGGCAGCCGCGTGGGCAAGATTGAAGTGAAAGGCGCGGCGCGCTGCCTGTTCTTCGACGATACGGGCGCGTTGTGGGTCACCACCGACGATGGCGAGGTGAAGTATCAGATCAATCAAAAGTAAAGAGTGATTCTTCACTTCGCTCAGAACCAAAGCAGCGGCTTATTTAAGCCGACGCATACTATCGGATTTTGGCACGACTGCAAGTCTAGATCGAGCGGTCGACTCTGGCAAATGGGCCGCTCGATCCGGGAGGGATATTATCATGATGCTGCATTGATCTTTCAGGCGTTTAACCGCGGCCAGCCAGACCGCCTTTGAGATGCGAACGATCGGCGGGGTCTCCTCCTCGACCGAGTCAGGGTCGTTCGGCTGCCGTTGATATTGTAGTAAGCGCATCGAAAAGATTG
>JADGQE010000311.1 GCA_017882055.1 Thermoflexales bacterium | reverse complement strand
TTTCCAGTTGGCTAACTCGACCAGTTCGGGCAGGGGGACTTCGGTCGTGAAGCCGATCGTGCGGAAATTGCTCGAATGTGCGCGAACAATCGCGGCAACATCTTGTGTGACGAGTACCATTTCGTAATCGTGGCGATGCGTGCGATTGGTGGTGCCGACTTCGATCATGTGCGCGCCGCTCTGCGCCATCACATCCGGCACGCGAAACCCGCCACCGATCTCGACGAGTTGTCCGCGCGAAATTAACGCACCTTTGCCTGAAGCGAGGGCGGTTAAGGCCAACAAGGTTGCACCGGCATTGTTGTTGACGACAAAGGCGGCTTCGGCCCCGGTCACGCGCTTGAGCAAATCTTCGACCGCGTCCATACGCGAGCCGCGTTCACCTGGTCCGAGGTCGTATTCGAGATCGGAGTAGCCTGATGCAGCTGCCGTCATGGCTTGAATGGCTTCGTCGGAGAGCGGCGCACGTCCGAGATTTGTATGGATGATCACGCCGGTGGCATTGATGACGGATCGGGGGCGGGGCGTCGTCCACTCGCGTAGTCGATCATGTGATCGTGCGAGCAGCTGATCGCGATCGGGCGCAGACTCGCCGGAGCGGATCGCCGATCGTGCGGCGTCGAGCGTCGCTCGGATCGCATCGGCCGTCAACGATCGCCCGTAAGTCTCGATCAGCACTGAAGCATCGGATAGGAGTCTGTCGACCGAGGGCAGGCTGCGCAAGTCGCTCACGTTGCTTCACGTCGCCAGGTGAAATTACTCTTCACTCTTAACTTCGCCTTCACGCTCTCGAATGTTCAAAAATGTTTCGACCAGCACCAGCGCGATCAAAATTGCGAAGGCCAGCGGCCACGACAAGGCGCGATTAATCCCTAACCAGGCGCAGCTCATGATGAAGGCCGCGACGAAGATCGATTGCCGCCACACGCGCAGCGCTTTGACCGGTGTGAAAAATCGCCAGTGGATCAGCTTCACGATAAACCACGCCAGGCCGGTCGTGCCCAGCGCAATGGCCAGCAGCAGTAAGCCGATGGCAGCAACGTTGGGCGAGGTCACGACACGTTGTGGCACGTCGGCTAAATCGGTTGCGGGGGTGCCGAGATAAGGCCGCGACTGCAGCACCAGCAGCGTGCCGACAGTGCCCAGCGCGATCAGTGCTAGCGCGATCAGCACATCGAGCCAGGCTCTGAGATTGAAGCGGATGCCCGTGGTTGATTTTACGAGTCGAGGTTCGCCCGTCATGAAGCGTATTATACCGTAAAACATAGGTGATGCGTGACGTGTGTTGCGTATGGCGTTATTCGTAATGAGCGCCGTGTTATAATTGGCACGCGATTGCTTACGCAATACGCTTTATGCATTAGCTCATCATGTCGATCATTACCGCTCACCATCTCCAAAAATCCTACGGCGCGCAGGACGTCTTGCTCGATGTGACGATCGCGCTGGCACACGATCAACGTGCGGCGCTGGTCGGGCCGAACGGCACAGGCAAGACGACGTTGCTGCATCTGCTGGCCGGTCTTGAAGAGCCGAGCGGCGGAGCGATCCATCGCGCCCGCGGCACGTCAATCGGTTTTCTGCCGCAACATGCCGATCAGTTGCTGTCCGAACCGATCGAACTGTATGACATGCTGCGGGTCGTGTTTGCCAGCCTCGAAGCCCTGGCCCGGCAAATGCGTGACCTCGAACGTGCGCTGGCCGATCCGGCGCAGCACGACGAATCGATGGAAAAATACGGCCGGCTCGTCGAACAGTTTGAACATGCGGGCGGCTACACGTTTGAAACGCGCATTCAACAGGTGCTGAGCGGTGTCGGCTTTGACGAAAGCGACTGGCACAAACCTGTCAACATTTTGAGCGGCGGACAAAAGACCCGCGCTTTGTTGGCGCGCTTGATTTTGCAAGCCCCCGATCTATTATTACTCGACGAACCGACCAATCATCTCGACGTCGGCGCGATCGAATGGCTGGAAGCGACGTTGAAAGACTACGCCGGATCGATCATCCTCGTCTCGCACGATCGCTATTTCATCGATTCGATTGCGGATACGGTGTGGGAACTTAATGCGGGCCAGATCGAAACGTATTCCGGCAACTACACGCGTTATCAGATTCAGCGCGAAGACCGCCGCGAATCTCAACTCAAAGAATACGAGCGGCAGCAAGAGTTCATCGCGAAAGAAGCCGAGTATATTCGGCGCAACATCGCCGGGCAGAATACGCGCCAGGCGCAGGGCCGCCGCACTCGCCTGGAACGCTTGCTCAAATCG
This sequence comes from Thermoflexales bacterium, assembly GCA_017882055.1. Lineage (GTDB taxonomy): Bacteria > Chloroflexota > Anaerolineae > Fen-1058 > Fen-1058 > JADGQE01. The sequence goes on along the minus strand of JADGQE010000311.1, from coordinate 2,687 downwards.
AGCGAGGTCATTCAGCGGCCGCAAGATCGCAAGGCCATGCGTTTGAATCTCGCCACCGCTCAACGCAGCGGCGACATCGTTTTGCGCGCGCGCCATCTGGTGGTGGGTTATCAGGATGATCGCAAACCGCTGCTCAAATGCGATCAACTTTACCTGTATCGTAATCAGCGCGTGGCCATCTGGGGGCCGAACGGCGCGGGCAAATCGACGTTCCTCAGGACCGTGTTGGGCCAGCTGCCGCCGCTGTCCGGCGAGATCGAATTGGGTGCGAGCGTGAAAGTCGGCTATTATGCGCAGGCGCACGAGATGCTCGATCCGAATGACTCGGTTCTGGCCGCGATCCTTCGCGTGCAGAATATGCCCGTGTCGAAGGCGCGCAGTCTGTTGGGGAGTTATCTCTTCAGCGGCGACATGGTCGACAAGCGCATCATCGATTTGAGCGGCGGTGAGCGCGGGCGGGTGGCGCTGGCGGTGTTGTCGCTGCAAGGCGCCAATGTGTTGCTGCTCGACGAGCCGACCAATCACCTCGATCTCAATTCGCAGGAAATCCTGCAAGACGTGCTGGCCGACTTCGAAGGCACGCTGTTGCTGGTGACGCACGATCGGTATCTGGTTGATGCGCTGGCGACGCACGTGTGGGCCATTGAAGACAATCGGATCAATGTCTACGAAGGCAACTACTCGGAATTTGTCGCGGCGCGTCTGGCAGTCAGAGCAAAGGTTGAGGCCAAAGCCGAATCGTCCAAACAAATCGCAGTCGCTAAAGCCAAACCCAAAGCGGATAAAAGCGAAAAGGAACGCCAGAAACGCGCGAACAAACTGGAACAAACGATCGCCGATCTCGAAGCGCGCCTGACTGAGCTGTCGCGCCAAATCGAAACGGCCAAAGCGGGTGACGTGGCGGCGCTCGGCACCGAGTATGCCAAAGCCGAGCGCGAGATGCAGACGTTGATCGATGAGTGGGCGAAGATTGCGGCCTGAAACGTGTTGCGTATTCCGTTGATGCTCATGATCTGCCACGCACCACGCAATACGCATTACTCGTTATTCCTGAGGTATTCCCATTAGCCTTTACTTTAGCATTCCTCTCCTGATGCTGTTGGCGATCTTCCAGGCCACGGCTGCACCCCAGATACAGATCGGCTCCGGTCACCCCGATCTGCTATTGTTAGCCGTCATGTCGTGGGAGCTGCTGCGCGGGCGCGGCGAGGGGTACGTGTGGGCTTTCATCGGCGGCCTCAGCCTCGACTTGATCAGCGGCGGCCCGTTCGGCGCATCGATCCTCGGGTTGCTGGCGGTGACACTCGTGGCCGATTGGCTGGGCGGCGGACTGTTTCGCGATCGGGCCGTCCTACCCCTTATAACCGCGTTTGTCGGCACATTTGCCTTTCATGGCGTATACTTGGCGCTGCTGAGCATCTTCGGCTGGTCGATCAACCCGCTGGATGCCGTGTTCCGCGTGGTTCTGCCGTCGGCGTTGATCAATATGATCCTCAGCTTGATCGTCTTCAGGTTATTGGCAGCGCTGCACCGGCGTGCTACGCCGCCCGGCCTGTCGTGGTAAACGTACACAAATCACACGAATACCCATGGAAGATAGTGACTGCTCAGGCTGTGATTCCCTCGAATAGTGCTGGGAAACGTTGCGTGTAACACCGCACTGCAACCACCCAGTGGGTGCAAGTGTTCGTGGTATTCGTATACTGGCCGCGTGCTATGAGTACTTCTTCGAAGAACCAAACCTTTCGTAATCCGCGTGTGCTTATTCTGCTGGTGATCGCCGTTGCGATCTTTGGCGTTTTTGTGCTGCGCCTATGGGATGTGCAGATCGCCAATGGCGCATACTATCGCGACAAGGCCATCAACAACAGCCTGCAACTGCAGACGATCGACGCGCCGCGCGGCATCATCTACGATCGCAATGGCATTCCCCTGGTGCACAACGGCCCGAGTTTCGAGATCCAGATCGTCCCGGCCTATTTACCGGATAGCCAGGAGGCTGAGACGAAAGTCTTTCAACGGCTGGCTGAATTGCTGAACATGCAGGTCGAATCGCAGCCGGTAAAGGCCAGCGTCTTGCTGCCGATGGGGCGCGGCGCGATCAGTATGATCGAGGGTATGCACTTCATGATCGATCGACTCACCGAGAAGATCGATGTGATGGACAAAGGCATCAAGAACATTGTCGATCAGGTGCGCAACCTCCAGCCCTATTCGCCGGTCACCATTAAAGCCGGCGTCGATCGCGAGGTGGCGATGCATGTCGCCGAAGAGGCCGCCACGCTGCCGGGCGTGCGGGTCTACGCGGCTTCTGCGCGCGAATACATTTCCGGCACGGTGACTTCGCAGATTCTGGGTTATCTGCGCCGTATCTCTCAAGATGATCTGGCGACGTTGCCGCCGAATGTGTATGATTCCAGCACCGATCGAATCGGCGCGGTGGGCATCGAAGGCCAGTTTGAAGACGTGCTGCGCGGCCAGAAGGGCCAGCGTGCCGTGGAAGAAGATGTCGTCGGCCGTGAGATTCGGGTCGTCGGCCAGACGGTGCCGGCTGTGCCGGGCGACAGTGTCTACCTGACCCTTGACTTCGATCTGCAGAAAGTGACGCAGCAAGCTCTGCAGGATGAGATCACCTATCTCAATAACTATGCCGGGCATACCGTGACGCAGCTCGGCGCGGCGATTGC
>JADGQE010000310.1 GCA_017882055.1 Thermoflexales bacterium | reverse complement strand
CATGTCCGGCGCAGTGCGCCGGCGCCTGGCGGGCCACCCGTGCATGGCACGGGACATGGCCTGGGCCGCCAGGCGTCGCTACGCTCGGAATGACACGACTGTAAACGAAACTGGAATTTGCTATAGGAGTTACGCAGTTCAAAGGCAGTTGCACTGCCGTTGCCGCAGTCCAACTGCGGCAAAAACCCATCAACTGCGTAAGTCCTACTTTCTCGATTATCTCAACACCGGTTGAGCGATGACCAGCGGTATCATGGGAACCGGCTCGGCTTGTGTCGGCAGCTCGTTCGGGACAATCCGCAAGAATCGAGCTGCTGCGGTATCCCAGTTGCTCAGGATCGCTTGCGCCTTTTGGCTGACGGTGAGCTGCGCATGCCGCGCCACCCAGTCATGCAGGTTGTACAACTGCTCAGTGGAGGGTGCTTCGATGTGTACCAGTTGAGTGTTGATACGCGCCGCAGCGTGGCCGTCTTCGTCGTAGATGTAGGCGATACCGCCCGTCATACCGGCGGCGAAATTGTAGCCGACGGAGCCGAGGATAACGGCCAGCCCGCCCGTCATGTATTCGCAACCGTGATCGCCCACCCCTTCGACGACGGCCAGCGCGCCGCTATTGCGGACGGCAAAGCGTTCGCCCACTTTGCCCGCGATGAAGAGTTCGCCACCGGTTGCGCCGTACAGCAGGGTGTTGCCAGCCAGCACCGGTGTCTCTGAGTATTGGTTGGGATTCGTCAGCGGGTAGATGACGATCCGCCCGCCCGTCATGCCTTTGCCCACGTAATCATTCGCTTCGCCGCACACGGTGAGCGCTAAGCCGGGCACGTTAAACGCGCCGAGTGATTGACCTGCGCTGCCATGCAGCCGCACTTCGAAGGTTCCATCGGGCAGACCGGCATCGCCATATTGCTCGGCAATCACGCCGGATAGCCGCGCGCCGAAAGTTCGATCGCGGTTGGTGATGCGATAATCGAATTGAGCGCGCAGCCCCTGATGCAGCGCTGCCCAGGCATCGCTCAAGAGTTGTTCGTTGAGCGGTGACCTGGTTAACACCGGATTCGCTTCGCCCATGTAACGTCGCGGCTGACCGACCGGTGGAACGAGCAGCAAGCGGCTCAGATCGAGATCTTCGTCGCCAATCCGACCGGTAGCGACTTGCTTCAACAGTCCGACGCGGCCGATGGCTTGCTCGAGTGATTGCAGGCCGAGGCCGGCCAGCACCTCGCGGACTTCCTGCGCGATGTAGATCATAAACGCCATGACTTGTTCGGGCGTGCCGTCGAACTTGGCGCGCAGATCAAGACGCTGGGTGGCAATGCCAACCGGGCAAGTGTTGAGGTGGCAGGCGCGCGCCATCTCGCAGCCTTCGGCGACGACGACGGACGTGCCGAAGGAATATTCGTCAGCGCCGAGCAAAGCCGCGACAACGACATCGCGCCCGGTCCGCAAACTTCCGTCGGTTCGCAAGCGCACGCGCCCGCGCAGACCATTCGTCACCAACACATACTGCGCTTCGGCCAGGCCGATTTCCCACGGCACGCCCGCATATTTGATGCTGCTCAAGGGCGATGCGCCTGTGCCGCCGGCCGCGCCACTGATCAAAATCACATCGGCTCCGGCTTTGGCGACACCTGCCGCAATGGTGCCCACACCCGCCTGGGCCACCAGTTTGACGGAGATCTTCGCGCGCGGATTGATTTGCCGCAGATCGTAAATCAACTGCGCCAGGTCTTCGATGCTGTAAATGTCGTGATGCGGCGGCGGCGAGATCAGCGTGACGCCCGATATGGAATGGCGAATGGCCGCAATCTCGGCGGTGACTTTGTTGCCGGGCAGTTGCCCGCCTTCACCCGGCTTGGAGCCTTGCGCCATTTTGATCTGCAATTCATCGGCCGACATCAGATAAGCCGCCGTGACGCCGAAGCGACCGGAAGCGACCTGCTTGATGCGATCGTTGGCCTCGGTGCCATAGCGGGCCGGATCTTCGCCGCCTTCGCCGGAATTGCTCAGCGCGTTGAGGCGATTCATGGCGATGGCCAGTGTCGCGTGCGCTTCAGCCGAGAGTGCACCGTGCGACATCGCCGCCGTCGAGAAACGGTACAGGATCGTATGGATCGATTCGACAGATTCGATCGGAACTGGCCCGGTGACCGGATTGAAGTCCAGTAGATCACGGATATCCATTGGCGGGCGTGAATGCTGCAAGTCGCTATATTGTTTGTAAGTGGCATAGCTGTCGCGCCAGTGACCGTTGAGCGCCCCCGGTGACTTGACGGCTGCGTGCAGCGCCTTGACGGTCGTCGGGTTGAAGGCGTGCAGTTCGCCTTCGCGCTTGAATTTGTAAAAGCCGTGGCTTTCCAGTTTCGTGAAGTTTGGGGTAAAAGCCGTGGCGTGCCAGCGCAGCACGATCTGCGCAATTTTCTCCAGCCCGATGCCGTTCAAGTGTGAAGGCGTGCCGGTGAAGTATTTTTCGACCACATCATTCTTCAGGCCAACGATTTCAAAGATCTGCGCACCGCAGTAGGCATCGACGGTGCTGATGCCCATCTTCGACATGATCTTCAGCAGGCCGTGCTCGACGGCGTGCAGATAATTCTTGACCCCTTCAGCGGGCGTGATCTCGCGCCCCAGCGTCGAAGCCGTGGCGAGCGCCAGATAAGGATTGATCGCCGCCGCGCCGTAGCCGATCAAGGTCGCCAGATGGTGGACCTCGCGCGGTTCGCCGCTCTCGACGACGAGATCAACTCGCGTGCGGAGATCATTACGCAGTAAATGATTGTGGACGGCACCCAGCGCGAGCAACGACGGAATGAATGTATGATCTTGATCCAGGCCGCGATCGCTGAGGATGAGTAATTGAGCCCCGGCCCGAACGGCTGTCTCGGCTTGAGCGCAGAGTTGATTCAATGCTTGCTCTAAGCCGGACGCGCCGATCTCGTTTCGAAACAGCGTTGACAAAGTGGCGGCGTGCAGTTCGGGATCGGCCTTGAGCGCAGCCAGGTCGTCATCCATCAGCAGCGGCGATTCGAGTTCGAGCAATCGCGCCTGTCCGGGCGTCTCGGCGAGGAAGTTGCCGCGCGCGCCGATTCGCACGCGCAGTGACATGACCAGTGATTCGCGCAGCGGATCGATCGGAGGATTGGTCACTTCGGCGAAGCGCTGGCGGAAGAATCCAAAGAGCGGACGCGGCTTATCCGACAAAACTGCGGAGGCTGTATCGTCGCCCATCGAGCCAATCGGTTCGGCTTGATTCTCGACCATCGGCCGCAAAATGACGGTGAGCTCTTCGGACGTGTAACCGAAGGCGGCCTGCCGTTGGATTTCTGATTTTTGATTTGCGATTGCTGATTGCTGAACGCTGAACGCTGATTGCTGATTGAACTGGCGAAGATTCTGCTTTACCCACTGACCATATGGTTGGCGTGCGGCGAGCTGCGATTTGATCAGGCCGTCGTTGAGAAATACGCCATTCACGGTGTCGACGGCGATCATTTGGCCCGGCCCCAGCTTGCCTTTGGCGATGATCTGCGCATTATCGACGCGCACGGCCCCTGCTTCGGACGTGGCGGCGATCAGGCCATCCTCGGTGATGAGATAACGACATGGGCGCAACCCGTTGCGATCGAGCGACGCGCCCACGGTGCGGCCATCAGTAAAGACTAATGCGGCCGGACCATCCCACGGTTCGCTGATGCAAGCATGATAAGCATAAAAATCTCGCACGGCTTCGGGCAGATCCGGCGTCTTCTCCCACGCCGAAGGCGCGAGCATGGCGATGGCGTGACTGATCTCGCGCCCGCCCATGATTAGCAATTCGGTGGCGTTATCCAGCATGGCCGAGTCGCTGCCGCTGGTATCAATTACAGGTCGAATCAAATTCAGCCAGTCTTCAGATCGATCAGGCTGCCTGGTGAATCGGGCCAGGTCAGGAAACTCAAGTTGCGGCTCACGCGCGCGCATCCATGCCAGGTTGCCTTGCAGCGTGTTGATCTCGCCGTTGTGGCACAAGGCGCGGAACGGCTGCGCGCGCGCCCAGGTCGGAAACGTGTTGGTGCTGTAGCGTTGATGAAAGACGACGAGCGGCACGGCGTAATCGGGGTCGGCCAGATCAGAATAGAACTTCGGCAATTGCGGCGCAAGCAACAAGCCCTTATAGACAATCGTACGCGCTGACATCGATGGAACGTAGGCACTCAACTTAGCCGTGCGGACTTCACGCTCGAATTGCCGGCGAGCCAGATACAGCTGATATTCGAATTCCTGCTCGCCGGCGGTTGGCCGTTGATTGCTAACGACCGCTTGCAGGATGTAGGGCATGGTCAGGCGCGCCTGGTCGCCGATGGCCTCCGGATCGATCGGGACTTCGCGCCAGGCCAACAGTTTCAGTTGCTGCTGCGCCAACGCGGCTTCAGCCAGCGAGATACACTCGTGAAACGAATGGGGATCGAAAAAGAAAACACCAACGGCCAGATGAACCGGATCAACGGATTGATGGGTGAGGCGTTCCACTTCACGGGCAAAGAGCTGGCGGGGCAGGGGAGTGAGCACGCCCGCGCCATCACCCGTGCGCGCATCAGCGCCCAGCGCGCCGCGATGCTGCATGTTGTCCAGGGCTTCAATTCCCAATTGCAGGATAGCGTGGCTTGATCGGCCATATTGATCAGCGACGAAGCCGACGCCGCAGCCTCCGCGATCGAACAGCGGCATATAAGGCGAAGACGACAGTTCAGACATGGCAGACCTCCCGCCGGATTTGTGTATCATCTCACGTGCAGTGTAGCCTACAAGCCATTGCCTGTCGTCACCGAAGCGGGCCATTTTCAGGTGTTACCCGTTTGGAGTATGTGCGGTATGACCAGAATGGGGAACGAATGGGTCGTGCAATGACTCCTCTGAAAAAAGCCCAAAGCCTCACGCAAAGGCGCAAAGCCGCTAAGAATTCTTAAGGTGTGGCAGCGGATTGTTGAACCCTTGGCGCAAAAAACTTGAG
>JADGQE010000309.1 GCA_017882055.1 Thermoflexales bacterium | reverse complement strand
ATGGGCGCGGCGCCGATGGCTTACACGCTGTGGACCTCCTTTATGCACCACAACCCGACCGATCCCAGGTGGCCCGATCGCGATCGATTTGTTTTGTCCGCCGGTCATGGATCGATGCTGCTGTATTCGCTGCTGCATCTGACCGGCTACGGGTTGTCGCTGGAGCAGATTCAGCAATTCCGGCAGTGGGGCAGTCTAACCCCCGGCCATCCTGAGCACGGCCTGACGCCCGGCGTCGAAACGACCACCGGCCCGCTGGGGCAGGGCCTTGCCAACGCGCTGGGTATGGCGCTGGCCGAAGCGCATCTGGCCGCACGCTACAACCGCGCCGGCCACGAGATCATCAATCATTACACGTATGGCCTCGTCGGCGACGGCGACCTGATGGAAGGCCTCTCGCACGAAGCGGCTTCGCTGGCGGGGCATCTGAAGTTGGGCAAGTTGATTCTACTGTATGATGACAACTTGATCTCGCTGGCCGGATCGACTTCGATTACTTTCAGCGAAGATCGCGGTCGACGCTTCGAGGCCTATGGTTGGCACGTTCGGCACGTGGCGGATGGCAATGATCTGAATGCGATTACTCAAGCGATCCGCGCGGCGCAGGCGGCCACCGATCGGCCATCGATCATCATGGTGCGGACGACGATCGGTTACGGCGCACCCCACAAGCAAGGCACGTTTGAAGCGCATGGCTCGCCACTCGGCCCCGACGAAGTCAAGGCCGCTAAAGAAAATCTGGGCTGGCCGATCGATCCGCCCTTCTACATTCCCGACGAAGCGCTCGCACATTTCCGCGAGGCGATCGAGCGCGGCAAAGACAATCAAGCGGCCTGGGAAAAGAATCTCGAAGCTTACGAAGCCGCTTATCCTGATCTGGCGAAGGATCTGCTGGAGTCGCTCCGCGGCGATTTGCCGGCGGGTTGGGATGCGGAAGTGCCCGTCTTCGCGCCCGACAAGCCGCTGGCCACCCGCACGTCCTCAGGCAAAGTGTTGAACGCGATTGCGGCTAAATTGCCGGCGTTGCTGGGCGGCTCGGCCGATCTCAATCCATCCACCGATACGGCCCTCAAGGGCCTGGGCGATTTTCAAGGCGCAGCCTTCAATGCCGATGGCGCGCAAGGTTTGGTCGGCGGCGGATTGAGCTACGCAGGCCGCAATCTCACATTCGGTGTGCGCGAACATGCCATGGGCGGCATCGCCACCGGTCTGGCGCTGCATGGCGGAGTGATTCCGTTCACGGCCACGTTCCTGCAATTCAGCGATTACATGCGACCGGCCATGCGCCTGGCGGCGCTGATGGAGCAGCAAGTGATTTACGTCTTCACGCACGACAGTGTTTTCCTCGGCGAAGACGGACCGACGCACCAACCGGTTGAGCAACTGGCCGCACTGCGGGCGATTCCCAATCTGTATGTGATTCGACCGGCAGACGCGAACGAAGTTGCTGTGGCGTGGAAATTGGCCATTGAGCGCCACGACGGCCCGACGGCTTTGATCTTCACCCGACAGGCCGTGCCGACTCTCGATCGATCCAGGTTCGCTCCGGCCGAAGAGGCGCGGCGCGGCGGCTACGTGTTGATCGATGCGCCCGGGGTGCCCGATGTCATCGTGATCGCCAGTGGATCAGAAGTCCAGTTGGCCGTCGGCGCGTATGAAGAGCTGGCCAGGCAGGGCATTTACGTGCGCGTGGTCAGCTTGCCGTGTTGGGAACTGTTCGACGTTCAGCCGCGCGAATACCGCGACAGTGTGCTGCCGCCTCAGCTCAAAGCGCGCGTCGCGATCGAAGCCGGTGTGGCGCAGGGCTGGCAGAAGTACGTGGGCGATCAGGGTAAGATCATGAGCATCGAGCGATTCGGTGTGTCGGCGCCGGCCAAAGTGATCGCGGAGAAGTTCGGCTTTACGGTCGATAATGTCGTGGCGGTCTGCAAGCAAATGCAGGGGCACGCGACACAGCGAATGAGCAACGGCTAGCAGTCTGTCGGAGAGGTACGCGAAGCGTAGCCCCTCGTGGGCGACGCCGACAAGCGGCTATGCTACAAGTGCTCTCCGATAGACTGCTAGAAAATGAATATACACCGGCGGCTGTGTGCTGCCGATGCTGGCCCTTGATCTTCTTTGACATCGGCTGGAATTGGTCAGGCGCTGGCTTGAATGATCTGCTGAATCCAGAACAAAGGTAAATGACCCGGAGATTCTAAAATCTCCGGGTCGTTTCTATTAAGTACCACTCGTCACGCATCCCGTTTCACGCTATAATCAGCTTATCCATCTCTGGGAGGAGATACGACCATGACTGGCCCCAATCTGGATTTGACTGAAGAACAACGCATGATCCGTGACACGGCCCGCGACTTCGCGCAAAACGAGATCGTGCCGGTGGCGGCGCATTTTGATGAAACCGGTGAATTTCCGCGCGAGACGATCAGAAAGATGGGCGCGCTCGGTCTGATGGGGATCGAAGTGCCCGAAGAGTACGGCGGCGCGGCCCTCGATACACTGGCCTATGTGCTGGCGATGGAAGAAATCGCCAAAGCCGATGTGAGCCACAGCACCATCATGTCGGTCAACAATTCGCTGTATTGCCACGGCATTTTGAAATTTGGCACGGCGGAGCAAAAGAAAAAATATGTGACGCCGATCGCCAGCGGCCAGAAGATCGGCGCGTATTCGTTGACCGAGCCGATGAGCGGATCGGACGCAGGCACGATGAAAAGCCGCGCCGTGCGTGAGGGTGATTGCTACGTCATCAATGGCCGCAAGAGTTGGGTCACGTCCGGCCCGGTGGCCGATTATCTCATCCTGTTCGCCATGACGCAGCCCGAACTGAAACACAAAGGGGTCACGGCCTTCATCATCGAAACCGATCAGCCCGGCTTCATTCGCGGCAAGACCGAACCGAAACTGGGCATCCGCGCCTCGGCCACGTGCGAGATCGTTTACGACAACTATCGGTGCCCGGTTGAAAATCGATTGGGCCAGGAAGGTGAAGGCTTCAAGATCGCGATGACGGTTTTGGACGCGGGCCGGATCGGCATCGCCTCGCAGGCGCTGGGTGTAGCCGAGGCTGCTTTCGAAGCGGCCGTGAAATACGCCAAAGAACGCGAAGCATTTGGTCAGGCGATCGGACAGTTCCAGGGTATTCAATGGATGCTGGCCGATATGAAGACGCGCATCGAAGCGGCGCGCTGGTTGATCTGGAATGCGGCGCTGTCGAAGGAACGATCGAAGCATACGGGTGAACGTTACACCGAAGCCGCCAGCATGGCCAAGTTATTCGCCAGCGAGACCGCGATGTGGGTCACCGAGAAAGCCGTCCAGATTCATGGCGGCATGGGTTACAGCAAAGAACTGCCGCTGGAGCGTTACTTCCGTGATGCCAAGATCACCGAGATTTACGAAGGCACGAGCGAGATTCAACGCCTGGTGATCGCGCGTGGTGTACTGGGCATGAAATAATGAAAAGACCCTTCACCGTAACTTTACTTGCCCTGGCGGGGTTATTACTGGCGGTCTATAATGCCTTTCGGGCGATGGTGGCCGCGCAACAATTTGAGTTCATGCAGAGCCTCGGCGTTGGCACCCCCGCGATCCTTTTGGTCGTGATCGGGATGGTGTGGGCGATCGGGTTTGTGTTGGCGGCCTTCGGGTTGTGGCGATGTCGAGCGTGGGGCCGACGCTGGATGCTGATCGCCATCGTTGCTTACGAGATCAATTTTTGGATTGCCCGTCTCACGCTGGAGCGTACTGCGTATGAGCAGTTGACGCGGCCCGCCGACGCGATCGTTACTTTGCTCATGGTGTTCGGCGTGTGGGGCTTTTTGTTTTGGCCGGGTACTCGCCGCGCGTTTCAAGCGCTTGACCACGCGCAGGGTATCGACACCCAGCAACCAGCCGGCTCGCACCCTTCGCACGGCTGATAAGGAGCCATCATGACCGTACTTCCTCCAAAACTTCAACACCTGCGTGAGCTGCGCGAGCAGGCCAAACGGGGCGGCGGCGAAGAGCGCATCGCCCGGCAGCATAGCCAGGGCAAACTCACGGCCCGCGAACGGATCGAGCTGTTGCTTGACACCGGCTCGTTCCACGAACTCGATATGTTCGTCACGCATCGCGCCACCGATTTCAATATGGCCGACAAGAAATATCTGGGTGACAGCGTGATCACGGGCTGGGGCACGATCGATGGCCGCTTAGTCTACGCCTTCTCGCAGGATTTTACGGTCTTTGGCGGCAGCCTGAGTCAAGTCCATGCCGACAAGATTATCAAGATCATGGACATGGCGATGAAGAATGGCGCGCCGCTGATCGGCCTGAATGATTCAGGCGGGGCGCGGATTCAGGAAGGCGTGGTGTCGTTAGGCGGCTACGCCGATATCTTTTTGCGCAACACGCTGGCGTCCGGCGTCATTCCGCAAATCAGCGCCATCATGGGACCCTGTGCGGGCGGCGCAGTCTATTCACCGGCGTTGACCGATTTCATTTTCATGGTCAAGAATACCTCGTATATGTTTGTCACCGGGCCGGACGTGGTCAAGTCGGTGACGCACGAAGAAGTCACGGCGGAAGAACTTGGCGGCGCGAGCGTCCACAATAGCAAGAGCGGCGTGGCTCACTTTGCGGCCGAAAGTGAAGCCGATTGTCTCTATATGATCCGGCAGCTGCTGGGTTTCTTGCCGCAGAACAACATGGAAGATTCGCCGTTCGTCAAGACCGACGATGATCCCCTGCGCATGGAAGCGGCGCTCGATACGCTCGTGCCCGACAATCCCAACAAGCCCTACGACATGAAAGAAGCGATCGGCCTCATTGTCGACAATGGCAAGTTCTTTGAAGTTCACGAGCATTTCGGCATGAACGTGCTCGTCGGTTTCGCGCGACTGGGCGGGCACAGCGTGGGCATCGTCGCGCAGCAGCCGCAGGTGCTGGCGGGTGTGCTCGATATCGACGCGAGCGAAAAGGCCGCACGCTTCATCCGCTTCTGCGATTC
>JADGQE010000030.1 GCA_017882055.1 Thermoflexales bacterium | reverse complement strand
TTGAATGCGCTTCAGCAGCAAATCGGGATCGGAGATGCGCTCGGAGCCGCCGATGATTTCGCCGTAACCTTCAGGCGCAAGCAAGTCCGCGCTCTTGCATACTTCCGGCCGGCCCGGCCACGGTTCCATGTAGAACGCTTTAACCGCCGTCGGATAACCTACGACGAACACCGGCCGATCATACAACTGCGTCAAGGCCGTTTCGTGCGGCGAGCCAAAATCATCGCCCCATTCGATCTTGAGCAGTTCCTTTTGCTCGGGATCAGTGCCTTCAGCCTGAAGTTGATGCAACTTCTCGACCGCGTCATCATAGCGAATGCGGGGGAAGGGCGGCACGATGTTGGCGAGTTTGCTTACATTGCGGCCCAGAACCTTCAACTCGGCCGCGCGTTCTTTCAAACAAGTCTGCACGACATGGCTGACGAACTGCTCTTCGATTTCGAGCAGTTGATCGAGATCGCAGTACGCGATCTCCGGTTCGACCATCCAGAACTCGGTCAGGTGGCGGCGCGTCTTCGATTTTTCGGCGCGGAACGTCGGCCCGAAGCAATACACTTTCTTGAACGCGAAGATGTCGGCTTCGTTGTAGAGTTGACCGGTCTGCGCCAGATACGCCTGCGTGTCGAAGTAGCCGACTTCAAACAACGTCGTCGTGCCTTCAGCCGCCGATGGCGTGAGGATGGGCGTCGAGACTTCCATATAGCCGTTCGAATCGAGCCACTCGCGCATGGCGCGCATCGCCGTCGAGCGCACGCGCTGAATCGCCCACTGTCGCGACGAGCGCAGCCACAGGTGTCGATTGTCCATCAGGAATTCGACGCCGTGCTCTTTGGGCGTGATCGGATAATCGGCGGCTTGCTGCATGACTTTCAAATCGCTCACGCCGATTTCGAAACCGCCGGGGATGCCGGGCGCGCGCGGATCGGCACGAACGACGCCAGTCACGACGATGCTCGATTCCTGCGAGAGCCGTTTGGCGGCCTCAAAAACTTCGGGCGTGACTTCTTTGGCAAAGACTACGGCTTGCGCAATGCCGGTGCCGTCGCGCACTTGCAAGAAAGCGAGTTTGCCTTTGTCGGTCTTGTCGTACAGCCAGCCTTCGATGGTGACCGTTTCGCCGACGTGCTGCGCGATCGATTCGAGACGAATGAGCATGTGAGAATTCTCCGCGGAAGTATCGGGGTGATTCTACCACAAAGTAGCGAGTGAAGCGTGAGGCGTAAAACGTACCGCGTACTGCGTATCGGGCCAATGGTAGGGACGAGGCATTCCTACCGCGAGCGTAATCGATCATCATCTCATTGTAGTAGCCAAGATGAAAGTCGATAGTTATTGATTGGGAATGCCTTGCCCTTACACGTTACTTTCTCAGCCTCGAATACACCACGGCCAAGATGACTACAACAACAACGCCGCCGCCTAGCAAAGGCAAACTATTGGCGTTAGTCGAATCCGTTGAGGAGTCTGCTGCCGGACTTGCCGTAGATTCCATCGTTGGCAGCTTGAGCACAGTGGGGCTAGATATGGGCAAAAGTGTGGCAGTGGAAGCAGCGGGCGTCACGCGCAGCTGGGCACGGCGCGCGGTAAGGTGCTCCCCCATTGTTTTGATGTCAAAGGCATCGGCAAAAATGCGCTGTTGCACATCGGGTGGAAAGAGCGCTCGCACATCCGGGCCATAGTACGACCCATCGCGCGGCATGTCCACTCGCTGCACGTGTCCATCCGGCCCGATATAGATGACAGCTGGGGCACTGACGGCGGAATCATTGACGATCGATTGGCAATACGCCCACACGTAAATTTGTCGCTGCGTTTGTCTGGCGACTTCCCACTCACACAATGCACTTGACTCGCCATGCACTTTGCTTGCCAACGCGCGTTCCAGTTCGTCGTGAGTCGCCGCAACGGTTGGCGCTGCGCTGGGCACAGACGTGGGTATTGATGTCGGCCTGAGATATTCGACGGTCGGTGTAGGCGTGACCAGTTCAATGGAATAGATAACGTCGTGCAAGAAGACAGCGAGGTCTCTGGCCGCTGCATTTTCCGGATCCATTTCAAGAACATGCTTGACTTCTTGATCCGCCCGGCTGTAATACGCTTCGGACGCCAGACCCCAGGCGTGATAGGTTAGAAAGCGCGCGTAACTCAAGTGAGCCAGAACACTGTCCGGCGCGAGTTCCACCGCATGTTTGAACGCGGCTTCGGCCAGCGGCCCAAAATGCTGGGCCAGTGACATTTCTTCCGGCCAAGTATTTTTGATCGGGATCGCCGCCCAGTATGCTTCGCCCAATCGGATTTGGGCTTGCGCGTCGTTCGGGTTGCGCTGTACGTGTCGGCGCGCGTCGAGAATCGCTTGCCACATCGGCGGCGTAATCACACTCAAATTCACGTTGTCTTTGCTGGTCGGTTCCAAATTTTCAAAGTGCCAACGTAGATCGCGGCCCTCAGCCACAAAGGATGGTGTGGTCGAAGTGTAAGCTGGCCAGAAGTAGTCGCTCGATTCGATCATCTCCAGGCTGGCTTCGTAGGGAAATCGAAAGATGATGTCGCCCTGACCGATCGGGCCGCGCCAACCCGCGCCCGTTTCGAGGATGTAATAGAACTCGGCCAATGATTCATTGCCGCCCAGTTGGACGAATGAGAACGAGTTGAGGAAGGCGTTGTACCACTCAGTTGCCTGGGTGCGATATTTGACCGTCAGGCGCACATCCTGGCCTGCCGAAAAAGTGACAGGCCAGGTCACCCAGGGTTGGCCGCCATAGTCTGCCGGATGCGTGATGACTTGTCGCCCGTTTACCCAGATCTGGATATTCTGAACCGGCTCATAGGGAAGTCCCTCATTTTTAGTCGGCCAGGCCATCGGGAAGCGCACATCCATTGTCTCGGCTTGACTGCCGAGGTTGCGCATCAGAAAATCGGCTGTGACATAGGCCACTGTTGGTGTAAACAAAGTCTCGTAGCGTATCATCGGTTCGGCACGAATGTCCAGCACCACGGTCTCGCTAATCATCTGTACCTGCGTGCCTTGACCAGGAGCGATGCCGCTCGCTGCGGCTTCCGGCGGCGGAGCTGCATCAGCCAGAACAGCGTGAATGGCAAGCAGCGGCACGGCAACAGCTAACAATGCCATCATCAGCACAACCAACAAGCGGACATGTGGTTTCATGCTTGAACTCCAAAGAAAGGATAGGTGTGTCAATCTGAAGTATAGACCGCGCGCCGCTTACTTGCCTAACGCCAGGGCCATGGTTAGCCTACGATTAGCCAACGTCATAAAAAGAACCCCGATTCTATCCAAGAAGTCGGGATTCTTTTTGCCGTTTCGCTTTCGTCCAGTCGCTAATTCGTTGATTCGCTGCTTATTTGTTGACGCCCGCGTAATCTCGCTAACACGCTTCGCTCATCCGGCCCGATCGCGTGCAGTACCAGCAAGCCCGCGAGATACACGATCGGCCCGGCGGCCAGTGCCGCGATCGGGCTGAGCGGCCACGCGATGTACATCACAGCCAGCATCGCCAGGGCCGAGATGAATAAGCGCCACAGCAAACCGATCCAGCGGATCGAGCCCAGCGAGCGTTCGAGATAGATCACGAACACAAAGCCTTCCACCAACTCCGACAGAATGGTGATCAAAGCCGCCGCGATGTAGGAAAAGCGCGGAATCAAAATCAAGTTGGCGATGACATTGAAGGCGAGGCCGACGATGAAGGCGCGCGTCAACTTCGATTGCTGGCCCAGCGCGATCAGTACATAGTTAGTGATGCTGTTGATCCAGCCAAACGGAATTGACCAGATCATAATTTGCAGTGCGATACCGGCGTGCGGCAAGTACGAGGAGCCGCCGAGGATCAACACCAAAGTTGGCGCAATGAATGTTGTGACGACCGCCAGCGGCAGCGCGATCATCACCAGCAATTTGATGCCGACCTGCGTCGATCGCAGCAGCGCGCTTTTGTCTTCGCGGGCCTGGCGCGACATCACCGGGAACAACGCAATGGTCGAATAGGCCGGAATGATATTGAGCGCGTCGAGCCACTTGTAGGCCGTGCTGTACCAGCCGACGACGGTGGGCGACTGCATGACCTGAATCATCGGCACATCCACTTTGAAGAACAATGTCGCCAGCAGATGATTGAGCATCAGCGGGAATGATTCGCCCAGCATGCCGCGCCGCAGCTCTGGATCATCCGCGCCGCGATATTGTGGCCGCATCACCTGCGTGATCATCAAGCGGCCCAAAACAATCAAGGTCAACACATTGACCAGCAGGCTGACCACTGCCAGACCAATGATGCCACCGCCCAGGATCAATGCCGGCACGCCAAAGGCCACCTTCAACATCACTGTCACGACACCGATCGCCGCCGGATATTCGGCTTTCTCGTGCGCATAAAACATCGCCGTGATGCCGGTCGACAGGCTGCTGGGAATCTGCGCCAGCGTCATCACGACGATCGCGATCGCCATAGCCTGCGTCACTGCGGATAGACCGCTGCCCAGCAGAATGATCAGCAGTGCGATCGGGATCGCCGCGCCGCCGAGGATCACGCGCAGGATCGACGTGTTAACCAAATACCGATTGGCCTGCGCGCGATCGCGCGCGACGGATCGTGTGAGCAGCGTGTTCAAGCCGAAGTTCGTCAGAATTTCGAACCAGCCGACGATGACGACCACCGTGGCAAATTCACCGGCCAGGGTCGGCTGCAAAATGCGCAGCATCAGCGCCGCAAACGCAAAATCGATGGCGCGATTGAACAGGTTGAGCGCCATCGGCGCGATCGAGTTCTTCGCCACCCGCTGCACCGCCGTCACGGCGTGTGCTTCTTCACGATAAGCCAGACGCCACACCCAGATGCCGAGCATAAAGATGATCAACGCCCAGCTCATGAACGACACGAAGCCGCCCAGTTTGAACGACCACGGGCTGTATTTGAAGTGGATCGTATGCGGACCCGCATCGATCTGGACCGCGCGGAAGTTGCCATCGGCTCGCACGATCGGTAGTTCCGTTTCGGTCTTATCGGCGTGAACGTCAAATGCCTGCCAGCCGGTGAAGAAGGTATCCGCCAGCACCAGCCAACTCGATTGCGATGCAGTTATTTCGACCGTGACATCGTTCGAGCGATATTCGGTGATCGCGGCAGGCTGAACTGCGCACGCAGACGAAACATCGGCCTGAGCCGATTGCCGACTAAAGTCGGCGCGACCGATGATCACGGCTCCGCGGGGATCATTTTGCTTCAGCGCCGACAATGGATCAGCCGTGGCGATTGCGCATCCAAGCGGCAGGCTGAACGCGCGCGGCATCACGCCGAGGTTCTCGTACACCTTGACTTCGGCGTCATAAACGAGTTTGTATTTGGGGCTTTCGATTGGTACCGCTGGATCCGTCAACACATATTTCACGTTGAGCAGATCGAGCATCGGCGAATCGAGGCCGCCGTAAGTTGATAACGGCGCGACGCGATTGAACTGGAATTCTTCCTGCGAATCGATCACGCGCATGTAGTCGGCGTATTGCTTGAGGATGATCGAATCATAACCGCGAATATCCTGAAAGCTGTAATACCAACCACTGTTTGCGTTGAACGTCTTATCGCCATGGGGATCGAACGTGGTGAAGCGCCACAACGATTTATCTTGTTGCAAAAACTTAACGACGGGGGGCACGTAATCCAGCAAACGCGGATCGACCGATGGGTTGAAGCCAATCGCGCCGGCCATCAGATCGAGCGCGATCACGCCGAGCGCCAGGGGTTTCCAAACCGGATGACTGCCCCAGCGTTTGGGTAGGTAAATTGGACACAACGACACGCGCAGCACGATGCCGCTCATCATCAAGAACGAGGCGAACAATAGCAGGTTGCGCCACAAGTGCGAGTAAAACAACTCTGCATTGGGAAAGGCGGTATCCGCTAACGCTAATTGATGGAGTAGTTGATCGGCGAGCGACAGAGATTGTGCCGGAAAGACAAAGCGTGACAGCAGCAGACCGACGAAGATCATAGCGCCGATCCAGAATGCCAGGCCCGCCAGGAACGTTCGGAAAGAGATCGGGCCTTGGAGGTAGAACAGACCAATCGGCCCGCGTGCTCTACGCCCCATCCGATCTTGATGGCGAGCGCGTTTCAGCGCATCGATACCGAATCCGGCCAGTACCGCAATCGAAATCGTATACGGCCACACCCAGCGAAACGGCGAATGGAGTTGATCGAGGCCCGGCAAGCCGTAATACAGAATTGCGTAGAGCGGCGTGCCGAACATGAACGCGAGTGAGATCAACGCCAGCAGAACGAAGAACCAGACTGGTGTAGAAGAAACCGAAGGACGGAGAGACGGAGAGACGGAGCGAAGCCTACGCAATACGAAATACGCAATACGTGACTCGCGCGAATATTTAACGACTGCAACAAGTGCCAGCAGCAGCGGCAACAAGCCAACATAGGCCCCGCCTTCGACATAGTTCTTGATCCCCCACATCGTGCTATAAGCGCCCTGTGGATTGATCTGCCCGGCTGTGTTGACCAACATCGGCACATTGCGCCACGTAAAAATATCGAGGACCGAATGCTCAGCGGGGCTGCCAAAGAAATTCGGCATCAGCATTTCGAGTACATGGCGCGGTGGATAGGCATAACTGCGCACCTGTTCGAAAGTGGCCGAGCCTACGCGGAAATTCTGCGGCAATATCTCGACGTAGGGCAAGAGTTGGATCGCGGCCAGGCCAACGCCCAACATCACCATGACAACCAGCGCCACAAATGGGCGACGAATACTTCTAATCCAACTACTGATGGCTGATGGCTGACGACTGACGACTAATCGCCACAACGCAAACAATGCCATCACCAGGCAGGTGTAATAGGTGATTTCGATGTGACCGGCCATGATCTGGCACGCTAAGCCAATCGCGCCGATCAGCACCCAGGGCAGCGTCGCCCGTCGACCGAAGACGGATCGCTGCTGAACGATCAATTCGATCATGGCCAGTAACAACGGCAGCCAGGCCGCGGCCGCGATGATCATCGTGAAGACGACGCTGACGATATAGAAACCGCTGAGTTCATAGGCCATAGCGGCGAACGCGCTGCCCGGCCGGCTGATGCCCAGCACGCGGCAGAAGACGTACATGAACGCACCCGCCAGAAACAGCTGCGAAACCGTGAACCAGCCATAGGCCAGCCACAGCGGCAGCACGTAGAACATCACGCTGAACGGATAGTAGGCCGAATGTTGTCCATTGGCGAGGAACGGCGTGCCCGCCAACAGCGCGGGATTCCACAACGGAATCTCGCGCTGATCGATTGACTCGACGATGAATTTCTTCCACGCGTAGTTTTCGAGGATCAGATCGCTGAGAAGTTGGTTCTGCGGCACCTGCGCGCCGAATTGATCCGCGGCCGATTTCCAGGGTTGAAACTGATAGAGATTATCGACCGGCAGCAGCGTCTGGCCGCCCAACGTGACTGACCCAAAGAGAATCAGAGGCAGGACAAACAAGCCGATCAAGATCAGAATGTCGAGGCGTCGCTGGCGTAGCATGGATTTAGAAGTTGGAAGTGAGAAATTGGATGTTGGAAATCAGACGTTGGAAGTCAAGTAGACGAATGACGCAACACGCAATACGATCGGTGCATTGTGCATTCATTTTACACTGTGATGCCGCCACCAGACCTGCCACACCCGCCACGCGGCTTCGAGCTTGATGGGGATGCTCATCTTCGATTGGCCGATGCGGCGATCTTCAAAATAGATGGGGAGTTCCAAGATGTGCAGACCCAGCCGCTGGCTGAGGTAAGCCATCTCGACCTGAAAGACGTAGCCGTTCGACTTCACCCGTTCAAGTCCGATGTGCTCCAGGGCCGATCGAGTCCAGCATTTGAAGCCGGCCGTCGCGTCATGGACCTTCAGGCGCAGAATATTTCGCGCGTAAAAATTCGCCCAGGCCGATAGAAACACGCGGCCCGCTTCCCATTCCCTGTCGTGCGACCCGCCCGGCACGTAGCGCGAGCCGATAATCACGTCGTGGTCGGTGCTCTTCTCAAGGAAGACCGGAATGTATTTAGGCGAATGCGAAAAGTCGGCATCCATTTGGATAATGCGATCGGCGCCGTGTGCCAGCGCCCAACGGAAACCGTCGACGTAAGCCCGGCCCAATCCGCGCGGCCCGGTGCGATGCAGTACCTGCAGACGCTGGTCGTACAGTGCCGCTAATCCGTCCGCAATCCGGCCAGTGCCGTCTGGTGAGGCATCGTCGACGACGAGCACTTCGAGATCAGGTACATTCAACGCAAACAATGCAGCCGCGAGGTCGGCCAGGTTATCTGCTTCATTATAAGTCGGGACGACGATGAAAGGTTTCATTCAAGACTCCGGCGAGGGATTATACCATCCCCGTCCCTGCCAACCAACAAAAACCGGGTCTTCTATTGCAGAAGCCCGGTTATCGGTCATCGAAGGTTGTCGATCTGGAAGATCACAACACCCGCATTGAATTGACGGCCGCCGCGCGCAAAGCCTGGCCATTACTGTACGGCCCGTTCTGATCCGTGATCATGCCCAGCGCGAACTTAAGCGTTGGCCGCTCGCCGTCGCCGGCGTTGCGCTCTTTGGCCGGATAAAAGAAATTGGCCGATTGGAGAATGCGCGCTGCGATCCGATCGCGCAGATCGTGCGATCGAACCGCCTCGACCACGATGACAAAATCAGTTTCATTTAACTGGCCGACAAATGACGCATCCGGATCGGTCTGGCCTTCGGCGGTGGAGTTGCTCAGGACCAGCGCCAGCGCGCGCAACACGTCATCTCGCGCTACAAAGCCATAGCGGTCGGCAAATGCATCCAGCCCGGCCACGTTCACCATCAACAGTGCCCAGTTCTGGCGGCTCAGCAGCGCCTCTACCTTTTCAGCCGCCAGGTCTTCGTTCGGCAAACCGGTTACCGGGTTGAGTAGCGTTTGAAATTTGGAGCGCTGCAGCGCGTTGCGCACCCGCAAGCGCAATTCACGGATGTCGAACGGCTTGGTAATATAATCGACGGCGCCCAGCTCGAGGCCCGATAGCCGATCGGATCGTTCGCGCCGTTCGGTCAAAAAGATGATCGGGACGTCGGCCGTTCTGCGATGTGAGCGCAGCTGCTTGCAGATTTCATACCCATCCATATCCGGCAGGCGAATATCGAGCAAGATGAGGTCGGGTCGCGCGTCCTGCTCGGCAATCCGCAGGGCATCCTGTCCCCAGGCCGCTGCGGCCACCTCATAATTTTGGGCCTCGAAATAGGCCGTCAGCATATCGGCTGTGTCGTGATCGTCTTCAACGATTAAAATACGCGCGCGGTTTGACATCACAAACCTCCGCCAGAAAATACAAAACCCGCCAAGCGGGTTTTGTGGATCAGTGCCTGTTTAATCAGTGGTGGCCTCGAGAAAGGAATGTACTCAATGGGAAATCGTCTGGCCGAAGTCAACCCGGCAATTAACCGACCGGTTCCTTATACACGGCGAAGACACACGCCTTGTCGCCCATCGCAAAACAGGCTGTTTCATCGACACGAAATTCTTTGCCGCCGCTCACCCAGCGCAAACCCTCTTGCAACAATCCAACCGCAACATGGCAGACCGGCTTGTCCGATTTGCGCCCCCAGCAGCATGGGCAGCGATCGATGTAGTAGTCAAAGTGATCGTCTTTTTCCTCGACGCGGCTGATCTGATCACTCACTTGCGTGAAGATGCCGGCCATCGCCGGCAAGCCCATCTTCAATTTAGCGCCCAGCGGCAAGACCTTAAACGCCAGGTCGCCGACGCCGGCCAACGCGCCAAAGCCTTGCAAGCCGCGCGCGAAGGAAGCTCGACCGCCGCGCAGTGACAAACCGCGCCCGCCGCGTGGGCCATACATCTCTTCCAGAGCGGCATTTAATGCGGTGAAAGCCGCAAAATCGAATTGTTTTTCGAGGTTGTCAGGGGGATAGTTGTCGATCAGGTTCGACAGCTTGGCCATATTCAAGACAGCATTCAGGCCGTTCTTACCCATGATCTCTTCCATCGCCAGCAGGAAAATGCGCGCAATCCGATTAGGGTAATTAAAGCCGCTGTAAGTTATTGACACCTTGAACCCTCCGGCGAATCAGAGAAGAGTAGGGCTTAGATCGCCAGTCGATCAGATCACAGCTGGCCTGCTGTGACCATAACTAGTTGGTGAGATTACCACATCCTCAGGGGGTTGTCAAGCGAAACGGAGCAAAAATCGGTGCAAAATCAACCTGCCCTTCGACAAATCCGATCGATCCTTACGCCCCCTGGATGCGGCGATATGTTATAATCGCATCGCTTCGACTGGCGCCGATGCGGAACTGGCTTACGTTGGCCGCCTGCTCGAATGATCGATCCCATGTTAACCGACTACCGTGTGCGTCAGCGCGAATATTTGTTGGAGATCAGCCGGGCCTTGACCGCCCAGCTCGATCTCAATTCGGTGCTGCGCCGCATCCTGGAAGCCGCCACTGAGCTGCTGGCTAGCAACGTCGGCTTGATCGTGCTGCGGCTTGAAGATGGATCATTTGCGCCGCGTGCCACTCACGGCCTCCCGGCGCAGCTGCTGCCGGTCTTCGCGCCGCTGTGGGCGGATGCGCCTGAGCGCGACTACGAGGGCAGCTGGATCGTGCCGCAGCTCGATCGCAAAGTTGCCGCCATCGCGCGGGCGGGCGGGCTGGGCTTGCAGCAGACGGTCGCCATTCCATTGATCGTTGGCGATCGACTGGTCGGTCTGATCTATATCTTTCGCGCCACTAGCGGGAATTTCACGGCCAATGATCGGCAGGTGTTACAATCGTTTGCCGATCAGGCCGCGATTGCCGTGCACAACGCGCAGCTATATCAGCAAGTCACCAATGAGAAGCAGCGGCTCGATGCCATCCTCGAAGCCAGCGCCGACGGCGTGCTGATTCTCGACGCGGCCTTGCACATTACGGTCTTCAATCGCGCCCTGGCCCGTATGACGGGTTACGCGGCCGGGCCAACGATCGGTTTGCTGCACGATCAAGTGATCGTCATCGCCGCCAAACGCGCCGGCATCACGTTGCGTGAAGCCGAAGCGGGCGGCTGGCCGCTCAGCAGCAACAGCAGCCTCTATGTCGAAGGCGATCTGCGGCGGCGCGATGGCACGCAGGCGCCGGTGGGCATCACCTACGCGGCGCTCTTCAATCGTGATGAGCAGCTGGTCAATATCATTGCCAACGTGCGCGACATGACGCATCTGCGCGAGGCCGACGATCTCAAGAACACGTTTATTTCGGTTATCTCGCACGAACTCAAAACGCCGGTGGCTTTGATCAAAGGTTATGCCGGAACGCTGCGCCGCGAGGATGCACGCTGGGATGCCGGCACGGTGCGCGACAGCGCCGCGATCATCGAAGAAGAAGCCGATCGGTTGACGCAGCTGATTGATAATCTGCTGGACGCCTCGCGCTTGCAGGCGGGTGCGTTGAAGCTCAACAAGGGCGACGTCGCGCTCGATCAACTGGCCGCGCACGTGATTGAAAAATTCAGCGTCGAAGCGCAGACCCATCCGCTGGCGCTGGAATTTCCGCCCGATTTTCCGATTGTGCCGGCCGATGCGGCGCGCGTGGAGCAGGTGCTCAGCAACTTGATCAACAACGCCATCAAATACTCGGCGGCCAACACGCGCATTCGTATTTCCGGCCGGGTCACACCGCGTGAAGTGATCGTCACGGTCGCCGATCAAGGCATTGGCATTCCGCTGGAGGAGCAGGCGCGTATCTTCGAGCGTTTCTATCGCATCGACGATGCCTTAACGCGGCGCACGCAGGGCAGTGGGCTGGGCCTGTATCTGGCCAGGGCTGTCGTCGAAGCGCACGGCGGCCGCATCTGGGTCGAGAGTAGGCCCGGCCAGGGCGCAGCGTTTTCATTCGCGCTGCCAAGCGAGTGATCAAGGAAAAAGTAGACAAGGCGACGATCGTTGCGCCTTCTATAATCAAAAATCGGTACTACTCAGCCGGTGACTAAGTCTTTACCACCAAGTCACTACGCCTAGCGGCCCACCGACGCTTCGCGTCGGACATGGGCAGACACCAAGAATTCGAGGCCGATCCGTTTACCCGGTTTGTAAAACTTCGTGCCTTCGTGTCTTTGTGGTTAGAAAAGCGATGGCCTGAGTAGTAACCAAAAAATCAAAGGTTAAGGGATCAAACATGCCATTTCCACCTGTTACTTCTTCAATCGCCTGCCCGTTCTGCCGTCAGCCGATCACGATCAAGGTCCGGCAGATCGTCGACGTCGGCGAAGAGCCGCAGCTCAAGGCCGAGCTGCTGGCAAGCCGTCTCAATTCGTTTACCTGCCCCATCTGCAAGAATTCCGGCGCGCTGGCCACGCCCTTCCTCTATCACGATGCGGCCAAAGAGCTGGCGCTGCTCTTCATTCCGATGGCTTTGAATGTCAAAGAAGCCGATCAGCAGCGCATGATCGGCAAGCTGACCACGGCCGTGATGAATAATCTGCCGCCGGAAAAACGCAAGGCGTACTTGTTGCAGCCGCAGCAGTTCTTCAACCTCAAGACGCTGGCCGAAACGATCTTGCAGGCTGATGGTGTCACGCCCGAAATGCTGAAGGCCGAGCAGGCCAAACTCGAGCTGCTGCAAAACATGCTGGATGCGACCGACGATGCCGCGCTGGATGCGATCATCAAGAGTCATGAGGCCGAGATCGATCTGCCGCTCTTCCAGATCTTCACCTCCGCGCTGGCGGCTGCGTCGGCTGAGCGGCAGCGGGCCGAATACGATCGATTGCTGCACGTGCGCGATCGTATGTTTGAACTGACCGCCGTCGGCCAAAAACTGCGCCGCCAGCAGGAAGTCATCAACGGTTTCGCGGCGAATCCCACGCGTGAGAGTTTGTTAGCTCAACTTCAGCAAGCCGAAGAGGGCGACGTGCGCGAAGCGTTGCTCACGATGGGCCGTTCCCTGCTCGATTATCCTTTCTTTCAGGCGCTCACGGCTAAAATCGATGAAGCGACCAAAGTCGGCAATAAGGCTGAAGCCGATCGTTTGGTGGCGCTTCGCAAAGAGATCCTGGCCACGCGTGACAAGATCGATGCGCAAGTTCAGGCCGAAGTCGATACGAAGCTGGCTTTGCTGCGCGAACTGATCGGCGTGCCAGCCAATGAAATCGATCAGGTAATCCAGAAGCATCTGCCTGAGATCGATGATCTCTTCCTGGAAATCCTCGCGCGCAACTTGCAGTCCGCAGAACAGCAGGGCGACGCTAAAGCCTTGGAGCATCTGCAATTGATCGGGGACGCGGCCATGCGTTTAGTGCAGAGCACGCAGCCACCGGAAATTCGCTTCGTCAACGCACTGGTGCAAGCCGAGTATCCGAATCAAACCCGCGAACTGCTCGAACGCAACAAACGTGTGCTCGTGCCGGAGTTCATTGCCTGGATGGAAAACTTGACCAAGGATCTGCGTGCAGACGGTCGAGCCGCCGCTGCCGATCGGTTGGTGCAGGTCATCGCCCAGGCTCGCGAAGTGGCCGGACTGAGCGTCGCCAAATAAGACGATACACCTCAACTCATTAAAACGCAGACGGGCGCTTCAACAGCGCCCGTTTGTTTTATCGCTCAAGGCGATCTGTCGTAAGCTCGTTCCAGAGTTTCCCTGAGAAGAAAACGTGATAGAATCAGCCCGATATTTGGCTTAGATTCGGTGAACTAGGACCTGCAAGGAGAAGTGATGATGCAACCACCGTTCGAGAACCAGAACCGTTCCATGCTGCGATGGTGGATTATCGGTTCGATTGCCATCGTGTTTGCCATTGTCTTAATCGTGGTAGTGAATTTGCCTCCGCCACTCCCGCCGCCGACGCCAATACGGACCAGTGGAAGTTCGACGAGTAATCCCAAAGCACCGATCCTGGTGGAAGAATATGGCGACTTCCAATGCCCGGCCTGCGGTATGTTTGCGCGCGGCACTTTGAAGCAGATTCAAGACAAGTACGTTAAGAATGGCACGGTGAAGTTTGTGTTTCATTATTTTGCTTTCATCGGCGAGGAGTCGATCCGTGCCAGTGAGGCGGCCGAGTGCGCTAATGAGCAAGGAAAATTCTGGGAGTACTACGACACGTTGTACAATCATCAGGCCGGTGAGAACCAGGGGGCCTTTAGCGCTGATAACCTGGCGAACTTTGCCCAACAACTCGAACTCGATATGAATCAGTTCAATACGTGCCTCACAAGCGATCGATATCGAGACAAGGTTATGGCGGATATCAAGGAAGGTCAAACACGTGGTGTAACGCAGGTGCCAACACTGTTTATTAACGGCCAGAAATCTGTCGGGGCTATTTCAATGGTGCAGTTTGAAGCGATCATCGCGCCTTTCTTGAAGTAGTGAAGCATTGCAAGAAAGAACTATGAGCCGCGCTTTGATTTATTTTTGCTTCGCCGGGAGTTCTCAAGTTTAGCACTAATGCGAGACTCGAAATCACTCAAAGATACAGGTCTCCCGGCGGTGAGGCCTTCCACAGCTCTCTCTAGCGTTGTATACTGAGTATCACCAGGTGTTAGATGTACTTTTCCGTTGATTTCTGTGTAGTCCATTATGAACCATGCAATATCAGCGTTCGAAATATCTGGCACACGTTCCATCTTGCCAAGTGCGTTGAAGAAGCCTCTATCAACTACAACTGCCATTTTCTTTCCCCATCGCCTGAGCGTAGGTACTTTGATTTGTAGTTGTGGCATCAATCGCTTGGGCCCACTGCTTCGGTAATCGGGCCTACGGTTCTTTTGCGGGAAGGGTATTTCTTTCTCGGGACAATTCTTGATCGTTTCATACTCTTCCGACATCTTTGGTCCGCTGAAGTAAACTGCCTGTAGCTCAAGAGCACACCACTTCAGGTATTCTTTATCCGGGTTTATCAATACGTAATCAATTTGCCCGACATCTTCGCGCTCGTCCACAGTGTTCTCATCTAGATCAACATTCTGCGGGTTTTCACCTATTCCGATTCCAAGTTCATCATTACGCTCCCTGATGAGAAAACCGACTTCAGTGACAATTTGAGGCGATGGATGACCGAGAATTTCCTTGCCGACCCAGTCGAGGACAATCCGAACCGCACGTGGAGCCCGGTCATCAGGCCGTCGCGCGGGCCCGGCCCGAGGTCCGAGGCGAGGTAGAGCCCGGAGCCGATCGCGATCGTCACCACGCCGCCCAGCATCATCGCGAGCTGGGCCGGCAGCGCGGTCGCAGGAGGCACCACGGACAGGGCAACGTTGGTGGCCGTTCCGATGAACGCGATGTTCAGCACCGTCCCGACGCCGGGTCGTTCGCCCAGCGGCCACCAGGCGGCCAGGATGGGGACCCCGACGAGGATGCTCACGGTGCCCAGCTCCAGGCCGGTGAGCCTGCTGATCCCCTGGTGGAA
>JADGQE010000308.1 GCA_017882055.1 Thermoflexales bacterium | reverse complement strand
CATCTGAGCCTCCCAGCTATCCGAACTGAGGGGCCAGCCGTGACTGAACACCACCGGCTGTCCTGTGCCCCAGTCCTTGTAATAGATCTGCGTACCGTCGTTCGTCGTAATCGTGCTCATTGTTTGTCTCCTTATTATATGAATCGTTGGAACCAGCTCACCAGCGGTTGACAAATGACGGGTTTCTCCCGAAGGACATCGGGACGATGTGGCATCCTGAGAGCTGGCTCAGGGCTGGATGCGCTTGTTCTCCTTTTGGCACGTGAGTGACTTGTCTCAAAGCTGTGCTATTTTGAATACGAATGCGTGAGTATCCGTATCAATGTTTGGATGAGCTGACTTTCTTGAAATCGATAAAGCCGCGCTCAACATTGATCGATATCAGCTGCACGCGAAGCCGGTTGCCGACATCCAGGCCCTCGAAGCCATGAACCAACTTCCCTTCAACCGGAATGTTGAGCAGCCTGGCCCAGGTGCCTTTATCAGAAGCACCCGTGACCATGGCATCAAACTGTTCGCCGATTCTCGATTCAAGGAGGAGCGCCGCCGCGGATTTGCCGACCTGCCGTTCGACCTTGTTGGCGGCATCCTCTTCTTCGGTGCAGTGTTTCGCCAGAGCATCCAGTTCATCCTTGCTATAGGGCCAGGCGCTGCCCGCCAGGGCCGCCTTCAATAAGCGTTGCGTGATCAGATCGGGATAACGACGATTCGGGGCAGTAGAATGGGCATAGTCTTTGACGGCGAGACCAAAGTGTCCGGGGGCGGTGTCACCGGGCAGTTCTGCCATGTATTCACCCGCTCCTAAAAGTTTGATCACCGCCAGGGATAGGTCGGGGAAGCGCAGCGGATCGGCGGCTTTCTCCTTGACGAGAAACTCATCCAGCGCTTTTGAATCTGGATCATTCGGTAGCTTGAACCCATGTTCCCCGGCAACCTCGACAATGCGATCCCAGCGTTTGGGCGTGCGCACCACCCGTCGGATCGAAGGGAATTGTCTGGACGTGAGATACCGGGCGGTTACGCCGTTGGCCGCGATCATGCAATCCTCGATAATGTCCGTGGCGCGGTTCTTGTTTTCCACTTCGAGATCACGGATTTGATCGCCGTCAAAGATTGGCCTGGCCTCAATGGTTTCCAAACTCAGCGCCCCGTGGATGTGCCGGAAATTCCGCATACCTTGGGCCGCTTTGTCCTGCAGGCGCAGATTCTCAGCCAGGCCATTGATGGTTATGATCGCCTCTGGCATACTGCCACCGTCCAGCCAGGCCGCCACGCTGTTATAGGCCAGCTGCGCGTGATTGCGAACACGCGCCCGATAAATATCCGAAGCCTGAAGAGAACCGTCCGCACCGAGCACCATTTCAATGACGATGGCCAGGCGATCCTCATTGACGTTCAGTGAGGTAAGATCGGTGGACAGCTTTTCAGGCAGCATGGGGAATATCATCGCCGCGGTATACACCGAGGTCGTATTGTGGCGAGCGTGATCGTCAATGGCCGATCCGTTTTTGACGATCGAGTCCACATCCGCTATAGCCACCAGAATCTTTACCTGGTCGCCGGGCATGACCTCGGCCACGGTGAGCTGATCGAGGTCGCGGGAGTCATCGTTATCGATGGAAGCCCATAGAAGACTCGTAAGGTCACGCATGGACTCATCGTTCCTGGCTACGGCCGGTGCCTGAATCTTGCCCAGCTCGGTGAGTGCTTCAGCCGAAAAGTCAGGGAGTAGGCCGCGCTCAAGCATCACTCGCCGGGCGATGCTCTGCAAAATAGCCCGGTGCTGTTTATCATTCGCATTGAGCGTGTTCATGTGCTGCTCCTTTTCACGTCACCTTGATCTCGGTGCCGGTTGCGCCGCGAGGTGTGTCATAGCGTCTGGCTTCATAGGGCGCCGACGGCTCAGTCCAACGCCAGAACCAGCGGGCCACCGGTGCCGGCACGTTCAGACAGCCGTGACTGCGCGGGTGGCCAAAGTCGTTGTGCCAGTACGCCCCATGGATCGCCGCAGCTTGCGGAGTGAAATATGTCGGGAACGGTACACCCGGCAGGTCGTAATAATCGCTGCCTTGCCCGCCGGTCATGCGCGAGGCGGGGCATTTGAACAGGACATGGTGCGTGCCCGCTGGCGTGTAGTGGTCGCCATAGCCACTGGCCACACGTGAAGTCAATACGGGGACATCGTTTTCGTAGGCCGTGATGGTCTGCGCTTTCAAGTCAACCTCAACGCGCTTGCTGGCCCCCGGCGAAAGCGGCGTCAATTCAGACGGGTCAATGCGGCGGATGTGCGCCGCCGGCACGTAGGGACCAGGCGACCAGGTGATACCGTCCTGCAGACGATACCAGGGTTGATCGTCTTTGCCCGTCACGACCTCGATGACCCGAAAGACGCACGTATAGTACACTCGCATGTACCGCCCCGCGTTTGGATTCGAGTCCCGGCGTGAATCGCTGAACGGCACCGTCACTTCGCCCCAGAAATTGTTCTGTGCCAGATCGACGGGATTGAGGATGTTTTCGACCGGCTGCACCCAGGCCGAGTGGACATAGCCGTCATCCGTTTTGTACCAGATGGCATTGTACGACGTCACTGCTTCGCCGACGATCTGCTCGTACAATGGGAGGATGTCATCCCGGTGGGCCTGGCGCACGAGCGTAGATTGGCGAGTGGCCTCAGCGTATATTCTGACACTCCAGGTGGCGACCCGGCCCAGCGAAGCGGGCGGCGCAGCCAACGGACTTACGAGCTGTCCCAGAGGCATATTCTCGTCTGGCGTGCGTTTGGCGGCATACAGGTGTGCCAGATTGGCGAAGGGTAAGGCCGCCGCTGCGCACACGGTACTGCCGGCCAGTTTAAGAAAATAACGTCGAGTCAGATCAGTCATCCTTGCTCCTTTTCTTCTCAGCAGTATGCGCTGCCTGGCATGCGCAGACGCATAGATAACAGCTGGTTCAGGCTTCGTCGTCGAAGTAGGACCCCGTCACTTTTCCCGGCTCATCAGCCATCGATCAAATCTTCGATGAAGATCAGCTGCGCGATCGGGTGAGGCGTGGCCGGATCGCCCGATGGCTATTCAGGCTGTGTTCCGTCCGGCATAGTGGCCCCCATTAGGTCGGTGTGGTCAGATCGGTCCCGCTCAGGTCGGTATCGAACAGGTTAGCCCCGCTCAGGGCGGCCTCGTTTAAGTCGATCCCGGCCAGGTTGGCCCCGGCCTGGCCAACTCCGCTCAGATCGGTTCCGCTCAAATCAGTGCCCTGTAACCACCTTGAGGCTGGGTGATTAAAAAGTTTTTCTAATTGGGAGCGTGTAAAGATTGTCATTTTCATTGCCTTGATCAGGAAACAGATTCACAAGAGACCGCAGTCAGCTAACGCCTGTTAAGCGCTACCTTACCGGTTTATCAGCTAACGATAGGACGCTTCCAGCTCAAACGACCGATCGGCTAAAGTCGGATCATGACGAACCAGCCAGTAACCACTCAGCCCGCATCCTGCCCATGCCCGAACGCTTCGCGTCGGTGGGCCGCCAGGCGTCGACTACGCGCCGCGCTCCGCTCAGGAGTCTGACCAGTTACACCAGCCAGGTAATGATCGCATTGACAGGCCGGCGCATAGTCGCCCTACGGCGTGTCAATGGCTACCGATGCCAGGTCATTCTGTACCTTGGCCAGGTTTAAGTGGCGCTCTGCTTCCGACAGGCGGCTGGCAGATTCGCGCAACTTGAGCCACATGGGGACGAAGCCGAGCAGGAAGGCGATGAGCAGCAGGACGACGCCCCGCCTGAAATGAGTAGCCTTGACCGGTTTAGATTGCACATCTTTGCTCATAGTAACTCCTTTGGACGAGTGATCACTGTAACACCAGGCGAAAGCGGATACGTGGCTCTGACGAAATGGCGTGCGCGATCAGGCAGGCGATGGTAACCAAAGATCGCCAACGCGATCAGCGTGACTCCCATCGATACGATCAGGGCGATGCGGGTGGTCGAGATATGGATACAACGGGTCGGCTCGGTGTGTAAACGGTACCGGTCTTGCGGGCCGCCTGCTTCAACCGCTGCACGTGTTTGCGCTGACTTTGGGACAATCGTTTGGATTTGGTCTGGTTAGTTTTGTTTGCCATCGGTGTCAACTCCTTAGCCTGTCAATGACGACTGAACGAATGAGTGCCACAGAATTTACCTCTTTCTCCGCGGCACTCGCCACCTAACCTGCCGCGCCCGTGGTCTGGTTGGTGAGATAATTGGCGAGCCCCATCTGCTCGATCTGATCGCTCTGCTGCTCGGCCCAATCGACGTGACCTTCTTCCATCAGGAGGATTTTTCGCAGCAAATCGGCGGTGGCTTCATCAGCCACTTCATGCGCGAGACGAATCGCAGCGTTGTACGCCTGAATCGCGTCGAGCTCGTCGGCCTGATCGATCGTCACCATCTCCAGCACGCTCTTGCCAATTTTCATCGAGTTGAGCTTGGTGACGATCGGCGCGCCTTCGAAGAAGATGATGCGCTGAATGAGCCACTCGGCATGGTGCATCTCGTCCATCGCCTGGTGCTCGATGGCCTTGTGCAACTTTTCGTAGCCCCAGTTGTCGCACATTTCCGAATGCACCATGTACTGGCTGATGGCGGTCAGCTCGTCTGCCAGCAGCTGATTCAACACCTCGATTAACTTGTCATTGCCTTTCATGTTTGTTCTCCTGGTATTCCCTGCACTAATAGTTGCTTAATAGACGGTCTACGAAAGTGCCTGAGTGATTCTTACTTGTTTTTCTTGGGTTTATCGTCGGGTTTTTCGCTGGGACAAGGCCCTAAGGTATCGCCATGCGCCAGATGCGCTGACACCGCTGATTGGCCAACCTCGAGGGTATGTCGGTTCCCCGAGTTACCGGGCGGGATGTGGCAAACGACGGCCTTGCCGGATTCAGTCACCGGCGGGAGTTTTTCCAACTGGTACACCACAATGATGTACCCAATCTTACCCACGCCGTCCTTGTCCACGCAGTATTGATAGCG
>JADGQE010000029.1 GCA_017882055.1 Thermoflexales bacterium | reverse complement strand
GAACGGTGATTTGCTTAGTCGTCATATTTTCTGCGCCATTTCGAACACTTCGACAATCTCGTCCAGCACGCGCTCGCGCTCTTTCTTGTTATCGCCGCGCACCGCTTCGATCACGCAGGTGTTCAAGTGATTGACCAGAATCAAATCGTTGACCTTGTTCAGCGCGGCCTGCACGGCCTGCACTTGCTTGATCACGTCGATGCAGTAAGCGTCTTCGCTCACCATCCGCTCGATGCCGTTCACATGCCCGGCGATGCTGCGCAGCCGTTTGATCACTGTTTCGCGTTGTGAGTTATCCATGCCTTATCCCCCTCCCCCCCGGTAGGGGGTAGTGATGGCCAAAGTATACCACCGCCCGGCCCGTGCGTCAACCTGACAAATGTCACGGCCTGGCTTGACCGATCCGGCAATTTTCGGCCGGGCGGTGGTATAATCGGAGGCAGCTAGATTCCCTCAAGGAGCAAGCCTTGGCCGGCGCAGAAGATCTCCGCAAAATCCTGGCACAAGCAACCTCAGTCGATGGCCTGGGCATTCCAGCGTCGCTCGTCATCGATCTGATCTATCGTATCTTATTCTCCGAAGGCGACGTGAGCGTGGGGCGCATGCTGGAAATCACCCATCTCCACGCACAGATCATCGACGAATTGCTGTCTAATTTGCAGCACGATCATATGGTCGAGGTGGTCAAAGGCGGCGTACTTCGAGTCAGCTATGTCTATCGGCTGACCGAAGAAGGAACAGCTCGCGCCCGCGATTCGATGGAGCGCACGCAATACATTGGCCCGGCCCCGATTGATATCGAAGCCTACAAAAAGGCGATCGTGTTTCAGAGCAGCGTCCGGCAGCGGATGAGTCCGAACGAGATTAAACAAGCGTTGAGCCAACTGATCCTGCCGGAAAACTTTCATCGTCGCATCGGTCCAGCGGTGAACTCAGGCTCGTCGCTGTTTCTCTATGGCCCGCCTGGCAATGGCAAAACGACCATTGCACAGGCTATTGCCAAGGTCGTCGGCGGCTCCGATCCCATCTGGCTGCCGTATGCGATTACGGTCGGCGGGCAGATCATCAGGATTTTTGAGCCATCGATTCACATTCCTTTCAAATCCGGCGAGAGCGACGGCTCGCCCGGCAAAACCAGTTACATCGGCGTCGATAAACGCTGGGGCTTGTTCCAACGGCCGGTGGTCATGGTGGGGGGCGAACTGACCATGGAGTCGCTGGAGATGCGCTTCGAGCCTGTTGCCAAGACTTATGAAGGTCCGCTGCAGCTCAAAGCCAACGGCGGCATGTTCTTGATCGATGATTTTGGCCGCCAGCAGGTCAGCCCGCACGAGCTGCTCAACCGCTGGATCATGCCGCTGGAAAGTGGCATCGATTTCCTGCGATTACAGTCGGGCCAAACGTTGGAAGTGCCTTTTCGGCAATTGATTGTCTTTTCGACCAATCTCGATCCTTATGAATTGGTCGACGCCGCATTTCTGCGCCGCATCCAGATGAAAGTCGAAGTGGCAGCGCCCGACGAGAAGATGTTTTTCCAGATCTTCACCCGCATGTGCCAGGCCTACAAACTGCCGTTCGACAAAAACGGTTTTGTGCATTTGCTACAGAAGTGGTATCAGCAGGATAAGCGCCCCATGCAGGCCGTGCATCCGCGCGACATTATCAGAACCATCATCTCCATCTGCGACTACGAAGGCATCTCACCGACCCTGTCGCCCGAGTTGATCGACGAAGCCTGCAATTGTTACTTCGTCGTCGAGAAACCGGCGGCCCGCTGAAGCCCGCTTGATCCAGAAACGGCCTGCTCATCAGAGTCAGGCCGTTTGTGTTTGTCTGCAGAGCATTACACCTTGCGGCGCGCGCGCTGCTTGATGACCGGCTGCTTCTTCACCGGATAGGCTTTTTGCAGAAACTCAAACGCAACCGGATCGATCCTGGCTTCGCCGAGCGGCCAACGATCTTCCAGGTTTTCCATCCCCACCAGCTGCTCAACCGCCTGGCGTGTGACTTCGTCATACCGGCCCGTGATCGAGCCGGTATAGTGTTTGCTCTGCCTGGCAATGCGCTGCAATTCACGCGCAATCCTGGCATCGATCGGGATCAGCGCCGCCGGATCAGATTGTCCGAAGTACAGATGATGCAGTCGCAGAATCTCGGTGAGCCGTTCGATGGGCCGCGCATCGTCGTCGACGCGCAGATCAAGGTAGCGATCGTTGAAGCCCGCATAGCCGCCCTTCTCGCGCACGACCAGCAAGGCGGCGCTCTGCTGGCCGCGTCGATCGCCGCCGGCTCGTTGTCCCGCCAACAGCGCGGCGATCAATCGATCGGCTAATTCACTCGTGGCCAATTCAAAGCCGGCTGCCATAGCCGCTATCGTCGCTTCGCTGACGAGAATGTTGCCCTGAACCGCATAACCGGGACCTGTCAGACCGCCCGCCCACGCCAGACATTCTCTGCCCGTAAACGTCGCCGCCTGGCCAGCGCGATCGACGACGCCAACCTGTCGATGCTCACGCCCTTCGTCTGCGGCCAGCAAGCGATCGAGCGTGGCCTGTGCGCTCAAGCCCGAAGATAACAGCGCGAGTCCCTTTGGCCCGAACGAGGTGTTCGCATACGATTGTGTCGCAATCGCGCCGGCACCGGCTTGCGCCCATGGCACCACTGACCCAACCGCCAGGAATTTGCTCTGCGTCGCCACACCCCATTCTTGCCTGGCCGGATCGCAGGCCACGATAGAAAAAGTTGAAGGATGCAAATGAACCTTCATGGTAACCTCCGGTCATCGTTGATGGGTCAATTCGGAATCAGTTAATCAGGGATCGGGCAATTGGGTGCCTTGTCAGCGTATCACCCGATCATTCCCCGAATCGCCGTCAAAATATGGTATGATTCCGGGCATGATTCGTCGTGTACTTTCAGTTCGATCATCCACACGCGGGCGCTTCTTTGCTTCTTGCCTTCTATTCTTAGCCATGTTCGTGGCTCTAACGTGGTTACTCGCTGCCTGCGGGCCGGGCCGCGTTGCCGACCAAATCGCCATTACGCTCACGGATGAAGGTCAGACGCGCGAGCTGGTCGTGCCGCAAGGCTCGACGGTGCGCGACGTGCTGATCGCTAACAACATCACGCTCGGCGAACTCGATCGCGTCCGTCCGACGGAAGTGACCCTCCTGCAGAATGGCATGGCTATCACCGTGACCCGCGTCACACAGACCGAAGCCATCATTACTCAGACCACTTCTTTCAGGACACTGATTCAGTATGATGCTTCGCTGCCGGCGGGGCAGGAGAGAATCATCGAGCCGGGCCGCAACGGTCTCATCACCACCACTTATCGCATCACGCTGTCCGACAACCGCGAGATCAGCCGTGAAGAAATCCGGCAAGAACAGGCTGAGCCGCGGACTGAAGTGAAACTCGTCGGCCTTCAGGGCGCGTTCAACACCGTGCCATTCTCCGGCACGCTCGTCTATTTGTCAAACAACAACGCCTTTGTCATCCGCGACATCGCCGGCAACAAACGCCCGCTGACCACCGAAGGCGATCTGGATGGCCGAGTGCTGTCGCTCTCGGCCGATGGACGCTGGCTGATGTATACACGTGCTGCGACGAAAACGCTCAACAGCCTGTGGCTCGTCGATACGACTCTCGCCAGGCCTGAAACCAAATCGCTCAACATCGGCGGCGTGCTGTGGGCCGATTTTTCGCCCGATGGCAAATCGATCGCCTATACCCGCGCCGATCTATCACCCGGCCAGCCCGGCTGGCGCGCCTTCAACGATCTGTTGATCGCGCCATTCACCAACGGCAAAGTCGGCACCTCAAAGACTATTTTACCGCAATCGTCGAACGCGAAGTATAGTTGGTGGGGCACCGCCTACGCGTGGTCGCCGGACAGTAAACTGTTGGCCTATGCCAACACCGAATCGATCGGTGTGATCAGCCCCACCGCGCGCCTGACCAAAACGCAGGTGCTGACTAACTTTGCCGCCTTCGACACACGCTCGACGTGGGCATGGACGCCGCTGCCAATCTGGTCGGCCGATGGGCGCTTTATCGTTTCGACGATCCATGCGCCATCGCCCACAGGCGAATCGGTCGAGGATTCACCGGCCTTCAACTTGCTGGCGATCGAAATCACGCCCAGCCTTCAACTTCGGCTGATCAACGATGTGGGCATGTGGTCCGCGCCGCGTTGGACGCCGGGCGATCTCGCTTCAAGCCGCATCATCTTTGGCTTTGCGGAAACGCCGTTCGCCAGCGATACCAGCCGTTACAAACTCTATCGCATGGATCGGGATGGCAGTAACCGCACGTTGCTCTTCCCGGAGGCCGAAGCGGTGGGCTTGGACGGTCTGCCCGATTATGATCTGGCCCCCGACGGGCGCAGCCTCGTCGTGGCCTATCAGGGTGATCTATACCTCGTTAACGTCAACACCGGCAACATGCGCCGCCTTACGGCCGAAGGTTCGATCTCGCATCCTCGTTGGTCGAATTGAAACCAATCGGCCAACGAGTTATTTTGCCATCATGTCACTTCGCCGCCCACTCATCTTAACCCTCCTCTGTTCGATCGGGCTGTGCATCGTTATCGGCACGGCAGCTGCCATCACTCTTGATCATGATCAACGGACGCGCGGCATTACGTTCGGCTTCTCCGATCCGATAACGCCTGCGATCCAGGGTCTCGGCGTCAACGTCGCGCTAGAGCAATACACTGACGCGCAACTCGCCGAAAATCTAAATCAAATCAAAGCAGCTGGCTTCACGTTCATCCGGCAGACCTTCCCGTGGTTTCAGATCGAACCCGAGCAAGGTCAGTTCGATTGGTCCAAGTGGGATCGTATCGTGCAGCAAGCAGGCGATCTCAGAATCATCGCCGTGCTGGATACTGCGCCCGTATGGGCGCACGCTGCCATTTCGCCAACCGATCAATTGACAAATCAACCGGTTGACCCGGCGGCCTTCGCCAACTTCGCACGTCTCTTCGCGTTGCGTTATGGCAGCCGCATCGACTACTATCAAGTCTGGGATGAGCCCAATCTTGGCGCGCGCTGGAACAATGCCGTGAACCCGGTGGAATATGCCGAGCTGCTCAGGCAGAGCCGCGACGCGATCAAGCAAGTCGATCCGACGGCGACGATCATTTTGGCGGGACTTGCGCCGACCGTCGAGACAGGCCAGGCCAACCTGGCCGATTGGCTCTATCTGCGCCGATTGTATGAAGCCGGCGCACGCGACCTGTTTGATGTCGTTGCGGGCAAGCCGTATGGCTTTGATACCGCGCCCGAAGATCATCGCATCGATCCGAACATCCTTAACTTTCAACACATCGTGTTGCTGCGTGAAGAAATGGTCACGCACGGCGACGCAGGCAAAGCATTGTGGGCCAGTCACTTCGGCTGGAACACCGCCGCGAATTCGATCTGGGGCCGAGTCAACCCGGCAGATCAAATCGACTTCACGCAACGCGCGATTGAATATACGCATCGATCGTGGCCGTGGCTGAATGTGATGGTTCTCGAAAACTGGGAACCAAACGCGCCCGCGGATGATCCGCGTTGGGGCTTCTCGATCAAAGGCAAGATAAACCTTGCGACGCCTGGCGGCCCACCGGCGCATCGCGCCGGGAATGGGCAGGTTCAGGCGACCGAAGGTCGCACACCTTCGCAAGGATACTATCCTGCCGCCCTTCAAACTCGTCCCGGCAGTCCAGACTATCAACCCAATCCGCTAGCGACCTTCACAGGCAACTGGCGCTTCAGCGAACTTGGCGCAGATTGGAGCGCCACCGGCGACAAAGTAACTTTCCAATTTCACGGAACGGCCCTCGCCTTGCGCGTGCGCCGCGCCGCCGATCGAGCCAACTTCTACATCACCATCGATGAGCAGCCCGCTAATGCCCTGCCGCGTGATGATCGGGGTGCGTACTTACAATTGATTCCGCCCGATGTGCGCTTTACCGACATTCAGACCATTCCCATCGCCACTCATTTAAGCGATGACACGCATACCGTCGAGATCGTCGCCGAACGCGGTTGGAATCAATGGTCGTTCATCGGTTGGAGTGTGGGGCGCGAAGACGATCGAAGTGGCTTGAATCTTGCTTACACACTGCTCACAGCGAGCGGCTTGCTGTTGATCTACGGAACAATCCGCAATGGACGCAAAGTACAATGGGGCGTGTTGGGCCGCGTCGTTTCGACGGCGTATGCACGCTTGAGTAACGGCAGACAGCTTGTACTCACGCTGATCACTTCGCTGATTCTCTATGCTTCGGCCTGGATGACGTGGGGCATTGATATTGCCGCGGCTTATCGGCGTGCCGGGGATACGGCCAACATCGTCGCAACGCTGGCGGCGGCCACGATCTTCTATGTTTCCCCCTGGCTAATCCTGACGATCATCAGCGGTCTGGCGTTGTTAATATTGATCGGGCTGCGACTCGATCTGGGCCTGGCGCTGGTCGTGCTGTTTGCGCCGTTCTTTTCCCTGCCCCGGCAGCTCTTCGAATCGGCGTTTTCGATGAGCGAGTTGATTCTGATCATGTGCGTGGCGGCCTTCGTATTGCGTGCGATAGCCCCCGTAGCGAAGCGGAGTGGGGGTGCGTATTCCGTTCGAGAAAAGCGCGGTACGCAATACGCAATAAGCGTTACGCATCACGCATTACGCTTTTCGCCACTCGATCTTGCAGTCCTCGCGTTTCTGCTTGTCTCCGCCGTCTCCGTGCTCTTCGCCGATTACAAAATCTTCGCGCTGCGCGAGTTCCGCGTGATCATTCTTGAGCCGGTGATCTTCTATGCGCTGATCCGATCCGTCAAACTCGACCGACGCGCGCTCTGGCGACTGGTCGATGCGCTGATACTGGCCGGGGTGCTCGTCGCCGTGATCGGCTTGATTCAATACGCTTTCAACCTCGACATCATTACCGCCGAAGAAGGCGCGCGGCGTTTGCGCAGCGTCTACGGCTCGCCCAACAACGTCGGTCTGTTTTTGGGCCGCGTGTTTCCAATCGGATTAGCCGTTGCACTGCTTGGTGCCAAACGCGATCGCCGCCGCATCGCTTACGCGGTCGCGTTGATCCCGATCGCGGCCGCCATCGTATTCAGCCAATCGCGCGGCGCGATCTTCATCGGCATTCCGGCTTCGATTCTGGCCATCGGTTTTCTCGCCGGCGGCAAATGGATCTGGCGCTCGATCGGTGCTCTGGTCGTTGCCGCGCTGGCTTCGATCCCGCTGCTCAATTCGCCGCGCATTCAAGCCTTGTTCAGTGAAGGCGGCACAACGTTTTTCCGCATCGCATTGTGGAAGAGCACGCTCGAAATGATCCGCGATCATCCATTGATCGGCGTCGGACCGGACAACTTCCTGTATGCTTACCGCGATCGCTATCTGCGGCCTGAAGCCTGGGCCGAGTCTTCCCTCTCACATCCGCATAACTTTGCTCTGGACTTTGCGGCGCGCCTGGGCTTAATCGGCCTGGGCATCTTCGTCTGGATGCAAGTCGCGTTTTTTCGTACTGCGTATTCCGTGATGCGTAAAGCAAAGTCTTCATTGGACATTGGTCATTGGTCATTGATCATCGGTCTCATGGCTTCGATGATCGATTTTCTCGCGCACGGCCTGGTCGATGCAGCGTACTTCGTCGTCGATCTGGCCTTCGTGTTTATGCTGACGCTGGCACTGGTTCAACAAGTAAACAAGGAGCAAGTAGATAAATAGCCGAATTCCTTGTTTCCTGGTTACTTGTCTACTCACCATCAACATGTGGCTGCGATTTGTTCTCTACGGTTTCGGCGGTTGGTGTGGCGAAGTGATTTGGACTTCGATCCGCGATCGAGTGCGGGGCCGCGTCGATGACTGGAAACTTAAAGGCACGACGTATCTGTGGATGTTTCCGATCTACGGTTCGATCGCGCTGCTCTACGAACCGGCGCACGACGCCCTTCGATTATGGGCGTGGCCACTGCGCGGCTTTAGTTACATGCTCGGCTTCTTTGCGATCGAGTATCTCACCGGCTGGCTGCTCAAACGCTTGACCGGTGCATGCCCCTGGGATTATTCGCGCTGGTCGCCATACAGTATCAACGGCTTCATTCGATTGGACTACGCGCCAATCTGGTTTCTGGTCGGTCTTGGCCTAGAACCAATTCACGATTTTCTGGTGCGGTTGACGCCGGCTATATTGACTGCGCTACAAGTTTCAACCTGAGTTGGCGAAGACCGCCAGCACCTTGCACACAAAAGATCTTCCATGCGAAAGAAAACGATCATCGTCAGTTTAGATCGGTTTCCGAGTTGATTTACGGTGTCACCCCGAGTATAGCGAGGGGTCTCTACGACAGTGGTAGAGATTCCGCCCATGTCCGGCGCAGTGCGCCGGTGGGCCGCCAGGCGTCGCTATGCTCGGAATGACACGACCGTAAACGAAACTGGAATTTGCTATAGTGATTCTCATCGGCGCAGTGGCAGCCGTTGCTACAATCCCAATCATCGCCCGGGCCGGAACAATCGCACCTACGGCGAACGCCCCAATGTCGACACAAAATGCCGGGGCATTCGGGCCCACTATTGGCTATGCGACACAGTTTGACCTCTCGCTCGATCTAACCGCGCTGGCTGCGAATGCGTCCAGGCTATCGACGACATTGCCACGCAACATTCTTAGGCGGCTGCTGCCCTTAGCGCAAAAAACGAACCTAGCATCGATCCTCGTCAACGATCCAATGCTGCAAGCGCAGGCCGGAGATAGCAGTATGCCAGCGCCCATCGCCAACTTCGAAGGCGTGCCCAATCGGAACAATCTCTATCCGCCTGACACAGAAGGCGATATCGGCTTCGATCCGAGCACAGGCAAGAAATACTACCTGCAGTGGGTCAATACGTCGTTTGCCATCTGGATGTGACGGACATCACGCCGACCATCGCGCTGACCTATACTAACGGCAACGCACTCTGGCAGGGTTTGGGCGGCCCGTGCGAAACCCTGAACAACGGCGATCCGATCGCGTTATTCGCTCCACTGGCGCAGCGCTGGCTCATGAGCCAATTCGCTCTACCGAATGGCGGCATTGGCCCCTATTATCAATGTCATGCTGAGGTTTTATCGCACGAATCAAATTCGGATAGAAATCGGATGAGGCGAAGTCTAATTCTCGCCTTCGTCCTCGTCGTCCTCGTCATCGCCTTCCAGATCGTACATCAGGTCAAGCAAGTTGCCGCGCAGCCGATTGACCTCGGTGGCGTTGCCGGCCTGTTCAGCGGCTTCAATCTGCGCGACCAGTCCCGCCAGCTCATTCAGGTCCGTCACCTCGCGTTTCAACAGGTCACGCGCGCGCGCCAGCAATGGATCCGCACTGCTGGTCTGGGCCGTCTGCCACAGGTCGTCGACGTTACGCGCCGCAGCTTCCTTTGCCGCCGGGTTCAGTCGGGCGTGGGTGGCATGCAGGGTCGTTTGCTTCACTTGCCCGCTGCCCCGATCGGTGGCGGCTACATTCAAAATGCCGTTGACATCCAGATCAAATTGAACCGTGATGTGCGGTGGCTCGTCGGGCGTTTCGGGCTCTAAGTCCTCAAACAAGAATTCGCCCAGCAGGGTGTTTTGAGAGGCAGCCGGATTTTCGCCCTGATACACTTTGACATTGATGGCGGTCTGATCAGGATGAATCGCGCTGAAGACCTGCGCGCGCGTCGTGGGCAGCGTGGTGTTGCGCCGGATGATGGGCCCGTACCGATCGGGGATCATGCGTCCGAACTGCCACTCGACCACTTCGATGCCCAGCGTGTGCGGCGTCACATCGACCAAAATGGCCTCGAGCGGTTCGCCCGCGATCAACGCCGCCTGGACACCCGCGCCCAGCGCCACAGCTTCATCAGGATTAATCTCGACCATTGGCTCCAGGCCCGTGAAGTTGGCGACCAGTTCCCACACCAATGGAATGCGCGTTGAGCCGCCAACGAGCAGCACTTTGTTGAGATCACTGGCTTGCAGCCCGGCATCGTCGAGTGCAGCTTGAAAGGCTGTCAAGGTGCCGCCCAGCAGATCGCGAATCAAGTCTTCAAACTCGACGCGGGACACTTCCAGGTCCAGATGCAGCGGACGTCGATCTTTCTCCATCAGGTATTCTTCGCGCACTTGAACGAACGGTTGCGTCGAGAGCGTGATCTTAGCCTGTTCGGCAGCATGCGTCAGGCGAGCCAGGGCTTTGCGATCATCGCGCGGATCGAGGCCGTATTCTTCATGGAACTGCCTGGCCAGGTGATCGACCAGGCGGTCGTCAAAATCGTCGCCGCCCAAATGGGTGTCGCCGTGCGAGGCCCGCACCTCCAGCACCCCTTGATTGAGCTCGATGATCGACACGTCGAAGGTGCCGCCGCCCAGATCGTAGACCGCGATGATTTGCTGTTCGTCGGCCCGATTGAGTCCATAGGCTAACGCCGCCGCAGTCGGTTCGTTGATGATGCGCTCGACCGTGAAGCCCGCGATCTCGCCGGCTTCTTTGGTGGCCTGCCGTGCGCCGTCTGAGAAGTAGGCCGGTACGGTGATCACTGCGCGATTGATCGACTCGCCCAAATTGGTCTCGGCGATGCGCTTCATTTCGCGCAGGATGATGGCCGAGATTTCAGCCGGCGTGTGGGTGCGATCGTTCAGCTGCACCGTGGCGTCGGTGCCCATCAGCCGTTTGATCGATCGCACCGTGCGCTCTGGAT
The DNA here is from genome assembly GCA_017882055.1 of Thermoflexales bacterium. Lineage (GTDB taxonomy): Bacteria > Chloroflexota > Anaerolineae > Fen-1058 > Fen-1058 > JADGQE01. Next base: position 4,743 of record JADGQE010000029.1, on the reverse strand, counting down.
ACAACACATACTGATTACGCGCGGGGGTGCCGACCACCAGCGTGTTGGCCGGCGTCAGGCCGACGACCGAGGGCACAATGCGTTCACTCCCGTTAGGCAGAATCTTCGGCAGGCCGTTCTGCACCATGCCAACCGCCGAAAAAGTCGTACCGAGATCGATGCCGATAATTTTGGTCATAAAGTTTTGCTCCTGAGAGTGATGGGGCAACTGGTGATGGGTTAGCGCGCGACGATGACCTCCGCGTAACGCAGGACAGTGTCGCCAACCAGGTAGCCGCGGCGCGTGACCTGAACGATGGTGCCGGGCGGCGTGCCGTCGGTGGAGGCCACCGCTTCGATCGCAACGTGATAATTGGGATCGAACAGTGCGCCGTCGGTTGCAATCGGGCGAACCTCTTCGCTTGCCAGGATATCGAGCAATCGATCGCGCACCAATTCCAGTCCTGTTAACCACGCGGCGATGTCCTCGTGATCGGATGTCATGTCCGTGTGCTGAAGCGTTTGGGCTGGCGGGTTGCCTTGCAACGCGTTCCATGCGGCGGCGATTCGGTGTGAAAACGAAGCGGGTTCACGCGGCAGGGCTGGCTCGGCCAGCCTGTGTTGACCGGCGTCCAACGCTTCATTGAGGCCATCCAGCACCGACAACAAACGCTTAATCACATCCATCCGGCCGTCCGCGCGGGCGGCGCTCAACTGTTCACGCAGCTGCGCCAATTCACGGTCACGTGCGGTATTCGCCTCGCGTAACTGATCCAACAGCGTCTTCAAACTTTGCTGCTGCGCTTCGGCGAGTGAATTAGTCTTGAACAGTTCTTTGCCGGCGCGGGCGATCTGCTTGTCGGCCTTTTCGAGCGTCTCACGCAGCGCAGCCGTTTGGCGTTGATGTTCGCTCTCGGCCTGAGTGAACTCGGCCACCTGTTGGCGCAGCGCCGCGAGCTCTTCGGAGACATCGGCCGGTAGCGGCGTAATGCCCAACAGCCGGCCCAGGCGCGACAATGGATTCACAGCCGCACCTCACGATAGTCCTCGCGAAAATCAGTCCGGCCCAGATCGCTTACGGCCCGGGCGGCACGCATGACATCAGCCGGATCGAGCACGAGCTCGATCTCCGATCGGGTGTTAAAGAGGTCTGCCAGATCCGGTTCGGGCCAGGTCTGTACTCGCAGCAAATCAGTCTGCTGGCGTTGTTTGGGATCGCGCAGTTGTTCATAGGCGGCGCGAATACGCTTGAAAGCTTCCGGATCGTGTTCGGGCGGGTGCAGGCGCACTTGAGCGAAGTACGCTTGCTTGATCTCGTCGAGGCTCGCGGTGGGGGGCAAGCCCAGCGCAGCATAGGGATCGGCCACAGTCAGTTGAAGCGGAGCGGGTCGTTTCATCAGAACAGGTCCTCGTCGTCAAGATCCAATTCATCGGCCAGGTCTTCCAGCGAGATGCCCAGGTTGGACATCATGCCCATGAAGGGATTGTTGATCAGCTGGCGCGCCCGTTCGATTTCATCCAGCAAGGCGGAATTGCCCTGTTTGCGCGCCAACCGTGACGCCTGGTGCAGCGTATCCTTGGCCACTTTGGCCTGACCAGACATACCCTGCAACACGGCCAGCTGTATCCAGGCCAGTGCATCGTCGGGCGTGAGTTTGATCAGTTTTTGGGCATATTCTAGCGCTAGATTCGGCTTCGTTGCGCCGAGCAGGCTGACAATGTGGCGATACATCTCAAGCCGATCGTCGTGGGTGGCCTCGGCCTTCTGCAGCAGTTCATGACCCAGCTGCTCCCATGGATCAGACGCCGGCGCTTTCTTTTTACGGGGTGGAGCAAACGGGCTGAATGCTTCAGGCGGATGAGCCGCCTTGAAGCACACGTCCGCGATGTCCACGTAGAAATGGGCCGTGCCAAAGCCGGCCGCCTCGGCGCGCGTCATGATTTGTTTTGCCTCGGCCAGGTTGTTGGCTAAGGCCCAACACTCAAAGACGTGAACATAGGTATGCAGATCGCCGTGCGCCAGCGCCGCCTCGAAGTGTTGGCGCGCCGCAGGCAGATGGCGCTGCGCCAGTTCGGTGTTAGCCAGCCAGATCAACAACTGAGCATCCTGGGGTATCAGTTGCAGCGCTTCGGCATAGATCTTTTTCGCTTCGTCGTAGCGGCCGGAGTTGAACCAGCCATGCCCGCGCTCGACCATCAGATCGGCCAGCCCGCGCCGGGCGGCCTCATGATTGGCATCGATCTCTAACACGGCTCGCAGCTGCTGCTCGGCGGCGTAGGCCTCACCCCGCGCGTGGTGAACTTCGGCCAGCAGCCGGTGGGCGCCGATGTGACGCGCGTCTTTTGTCAGAATGCGATTCAATTCGTTGCGCGCGGCGATGACCTGATCGTTCGCCAGCAGCGTCTCGGCCAGTTCCAGCCGTAGATCGACATCATCGGGATTGGCCTTGACCAAACTGCGATAATGCGTGATGGCGAGATCGGGCTGGCCTGATCGCTGGTAACACTCCAGAATGTGGCGTCGTAACCACGTGCGAAACTCTGCCACGGGTAACGGCAGTTGCAGCGCGGCTTGCGACTTCTTGGTCGGGCGTTTGGGCAACTGGCCGATCAGCGCATTCCAACTCTCAGCCGCGTCTGCCCAGTGTTCCATTTTTTCGTGCGCCACGGCCAGATTGTGCAAAATCGGCGTGAGGGGTCCCAGATCGGGCCTGGCTTCCAATACACTGCACATCGCCTGCCAGTGCTGAATCGCTTCTGACCACGCATTTCGCCCGGCCGCATCGCCTGCCAATCGGTGATGAGCGATCAGCTCGACTGACAGGAGGGGGCGTTGGTCCGGGGTGATTTTTAACGCCGCCTGCGTCGCTTGCAGCACCGCCGCCCATCGATTGGCCTCGACCAGCGATTGCAGTTGGCGCAGTTGATCGTCGGCCACGGCGGACTGCAACCGGGGCGTGGGGGTGCGAGTCACCGCTGCCCGCCACTCGCTTAGGGCTGCATCGCGCTGACCGGCGGTGGCCAATGCCAATCCATGATAGTACGCGCGCACGGCCTCAGCCCCGGCCTTATACGGTTTGCCCGTGGGCGTCAAGGCTTCGAGCGCCGGGGCCGTTTGCCCTAGCGCGATTGAGGCCAGCCCGCGCCACAGCGAAGAGAGCGGATTGCCGGCGAGTTGATCTTTCACTCGATCGAACCAGCTGCCCGATCGCATGTCTAATACGACCTGTGGATCGCCCCGCAGCAACGCGGCGATCGGAAACAGCGCCGCCCGATCGTCAGGCGATAAACCTGTGATCGCTTCTAGATCGGTCTGCGGATCAGATTCAAGCGCCGCCAGGCCGCGCACGAACCCCAACGTGTTGCGAGCGAAGCCGGCTTCATGCGCATGATCATAAGCCGCGATTGCTTCGTCGAGCCGATCCGCGCGGTGATGCGTTAAGCCCAGGTGATACCAGAAGCGACCTTCACCGGGCGCCAGTTCGATCGCGCGCTGCAGATCGGACAAACATACGGCGGAGTCTTTAGCGGCCAGGGCGCGACGGAAGTGCGCTTCGGCCAGCGCCAGTCGCAAGGCCGGTTCGGTCTCAAGATTCAGATGGCTCCACTGCACAATCGCTGAGGTGAAATCGTTTTGGCGAAATGTCTGGAGACCGCGTTGCTTGATTGCCGCCGGGCCAGACACTGGCGCAGGGAATTGATGTCGCTTATTCTTCTTGGACATGAATACTCTTCTAAGCAGGCTGTCAAGAATTATATCACTCTCGTGTTGGAAGTAAATGACGGATCACATAGAAAAGCGACGGCGAGTCGATTCGACTCGCCGTTGTTGATTCTATTCATGATCGTCCTTGAACTTCTTCTCTCCCGCTTCAATTCGCACCTTCAATCGATTCTCTTTCAGCGGAATAGAGCACGCCCAATTTTCATTGTCCGCTTGTTGACGCCGCTGTTCAGGCGGACCAAGCCTGTCGGCAGCGTGCATACTCGAAAAATACATGTTGAAATGTTGAGTAGTCGGGTAAAGAGTTCTCTGTAGTTTCGTTAGGGACAGTCTTCAAATCCACTCGAAGAACTCATCTGTACCCAACGTGGCGATGATCGCCGGGGCGACTTGATCGATCGGCCCATAGCCGATGTGAATGAAGTCGTCGACGCTGCCCAGATAACACATCCGCTCGGCTTCAAAAGCGCGCTCGTCGGCGTCGATCAGCGTGAAGCGCAGCACGGGCGTGAATTGGGCATAGCGATCCATGTCGGCGGATAGTCGGCTGGCTGTTCCCAGCGGAATGGGAATCAGCGGTCTCAGATTGGCGATGAGCGTTTCGGCATCCGGCCCCACTGATTCGTAAATCTCAATTCGGTTTGGCCTGATGTTGATACGATAGCGGCCTTTCTTGGGATGGCGTGCGAGAGCAACCTTCACGACGTCGATTTCACTTGCCTGGAGTTGGGATGGCTGTGCCTTGATCAGTGACACGATGCCGTTGACGCTTTCACTGATGGCGTAACCTTCCGGAATCTGTTCCACCGGTTCGTCTTTGATCTCGCGCGCAAAATAATAGCGCGGCTTGCCCGTCCTGGTGACACCCTGGCACAGATAGTAAGTCAGTCCTTTGCGGCTGGTGTAGGTGATTGGCATACGTGACTGTTCCTTATGACTTTTGATTCTCAAATTCGGTAATCCTTGTAGGGGCGAGGCTTGCCCTCGCCCGTGTCTGGCGCGGCGGGCGACCGCGAGGGTCGCCCCTACGATTACCGGTT